>NZ_JAMZEE010000058.1:0-17155 GCF_024704895.1 Bacteroides muris (ex Fokt et al. 2023)
GTCGTTGCCGTCCTTGTCGGTGAAGTCGATTATCCGTGGCAACTTCACGTAACGGGCGGTTTCCCGCTTCACCTTTTCATTGTCCACCACGATTTCACAGTGGAAAATCTTCTGCTCTATCCGTTCATCGAAATTGTCCGCCACAGCACCCACGAACATACCTTGCGTGAGGTTGGATATTTTGCTGGCGGGTATCAGGCTGTCCATTTGGGTGCTTATCGAGGTGGATTTCTCCCGCTGGTTGATTGTCATGCTCTGTCGTTTCTGCAACACCTTTCCGAAACGCTCGGAAAGGATTTTCGCCGTTTCACCGACCACCTGACCGCTGAACACGTTACCCACCGTATTTTGTATTACTTTGCTTTCCTTGTCCCCGTAATCACGGGTAAGCTGGCTGTAATCCTGAAAGCCTAACAGAACCGCTACCTTGTTGCTTCGTGCCGTAGCAATCAAATTGTCAAGTCCACGAAAATAAATCGTTGGCAGCTCGTCTATAATCACCGAACTTTTAAGCTGACCTTTCTTGTTTATCAGCTTCACTATTCTACTGTTATACAATCCCAGTGCCGCCGAATAGATGTTTTGGCGGTCGGGATTGTTGCCGACAACCAAGATTTTAGGCTCTTTCGGGTTGTTGATGTCGAGTGAAAAATCATCGCCTGTCATTACCCAGTAAAGAGCGGGTGAAATCATCCTTGAAAGCGGGATTTTCGCACTGGCTATCTGCCCCTGCAACTGCTCTTGGACATCTGATTCCCAAGCATCTACGAACGGAGAAAGATAATTTTCCAGTTCGGGGTAGCTGCGCAAAATCGTGAATACATCGGCGTATTTCTTGTTCAACAGTTCTATGGCATGGGGGAAAGTACAATACTTACCGCCTTGATAGATACGGAGATACCAAATTATAGCCGCCAAAAGAATAATCGGGCTTTCCACGAAGAAGTCGCCCTGCTTGCTTATCCAACTGCGATTTAAGTTGAGCATTATCGTATAGCTGGCTTCATAGGCATCCGCAATGTCCGACATGAAGCTGGCGTTTATCGGGTTGCATCGGTGGCTCTTGCGGGGGTTGTCAAAGTTGATAACGTAAAACTTAGGCTTTACCTTGTAACTGTCCAAGTGTGTAAGTAGGTGATTATAAGCGATTTCCGAAAGGTCAGGGTCGGGTAGGTCAGCACCCTTACGGGTGCTTTCCCCCCTAAGAACCGTGCGTGAAAGTTTCCCCTCACACGGCTCAAGCAAACAATATTCCTTTTCAAATAGAAATACGCTCATATTTACTTCTTCTTTTTATGTGTAACACTTTGATAACAACCATCATGAACTAAACAGAGGTGGTTTCTGCCATTCTTCTGCTGGCTCATGGTGTGCCATGAGGTTTCTGCTGTTATCGGCTGTCCGCATAACACGCAGTTTCGATTTTGTCTTTCCCACATTGAGATAAGTGACCTCTTACCTTTCAAACTCATTTTCATTTTGGCAGTTCTCCTTTTTTCAAGGTATTGCTTCCATTCAGGGTCAAAAGGATTGACATCACATTTCAGTTGGGGGTATCTTTCAATCTTCGTATTGAACAGAATAGTGATTGGAATAAAATATTCCTCATGCTTTTCGTTCTTCCTTTTGACTGCAAATACCCAGTCACGACCATCAATACTATGGAAATAGCGGTTCTTAACCCACCCTTTGCATTTGTTACCATGCCTGCGGAGTGCCCACCGCCATAACTTCTTATAGATTTGATAATCTGTCTTACGAAAGACATTTGAGGCTGCACTATGTTTGTAATAGTTTGCCCATCCGTTAAGTATCGGGTTCAATCGCATAATCAGCTCATGTTGAGCATCGCCACGGAATCGTTTGATTTCATCTTTGATTTTGCTCAGCATTCGTTTTGTCCTATCTTTAGAGGGTTGTGTCAGCAGGGCATCTCCAAATTTCCGTACATTGAAACCAAGAAAATCGAAACCATCCGTTATATGTGTAATCTTAGTTTTCTCTTCTGACAGTGTCAGTCCTCTTTCTGCGAGGAAATCAGCTACCAAAGGTTTTACACTATGTTCCAATATTTCTTTAGTATCACCTGTTATAATGAAGTCGTCTGCATAACGCACCAATCTGACTTTCGGGCAGTACCATCCTGATTTTCCTGATACCCGTTCCCACGGGAAATGGGTTTCCAATAGGTTCTGTAAACCGTCAAGCGTCATATTGGCAAGTGTCGGTGATATGATACCTCCTTGCGGTGTACCTTCTTCTGTCGGGAAAAGTTCTCTGTTATATACGTACCCACATTTTAGCCATTTTTGTAATATGGATTTATCCATAGGGATATTCTTCATCAACCATTTATGGCTTATATGGTCGAAACAACCTTTAATATCTCCCTCCAATATCCATTGGGCGGATGTTTTCTTGGACAGAAGCGAATGGCATCGAGCCATAGCGTCTGCCGTGCTGCGGTCTTTCCTGAAACCAAAGGAATAGTTGTCTGCTGTAGTTTCAGACACTGGTTCCAATGCCATCAGATAAAGTGCTTGCATGGCTCTGTCTTTCATTGTCGGTATTCCCAACGGGCGAAGTTTGCCGTTACTTTTCTTGATATTTACTCTTTTTAACGGTTGGGGCTTGTAGCCTCTTCTTCTTAGTGTCACAATGGCTTTGAACTTCGATTGCGGAGTTGACCAAAGAATTTTATCAACCCCTGAAGTCTTCTTTCCATTATTGGAAGTAACTCGCTTGACCGCCAATGCTTTGGCATAAAACGAGTGGGTAAGTGTCCATTGCAAGGCTTTTACCTTGCCGAACTTACCTGCTTTCTGAGCTTTTACAATACGCGCTTGCAGCTTATTGACTGCCTGCTCGCACTTGTTCCAGTCTATGCTTTCCCAAGTCCGACCATTGCAGTCAGAAGACGCACACGATTTTTTGTTTTCGTACATTTGCTTTTCTTCTTTCATAAGTTCTAAAAGTTATCTTGTAAAACGTCACCATACCGGAAGTCTGCCCGCTTTCACGTAGGATAATGTTGTCAAAAACAATTCATGGTTTCGGCTCAATCCCTATCCACCCGATTACGGGATGGCATTCGCTTTCTCCGGTTCTCCTTTACCCACATATCCGTCAGATTACCTTGCGGTTCTCCTACCCTTACGGGAGATATATGGGCTTACCGTGTTTTACACCAGTACCGGGAATGGGTTAGGTCTTGCCTCTTCGCCGATGGCTCTATTGTTCACGTGCCCCCAAAATTCACAGGGACAACCAGCCATTTTACCTTTTGGTTCAAGCCTGATAGCATTAGTAGGCTTGTTTGACTTAACGACGTTTATTAGCAATTCACTTACGTTGACCATACCTTCCGAGCCAAGCTCCCCAGCCGCATAATGCTTGCGACCTTTGAATTTCCCTCACGGTTCATTCTTACCCTTTCGGGAGGGCTACCTTGTCCGAGCAGCTTGATACCCTTGTATAAGCGCACCTGCTCGTAGGCTACTATTGGTGAAACAATAGGTCTGCTCTATCGATGAACGATTGACAGACAGCTACTGGCGTAACTTTCCACGTCACACGAATTTGTAATCATAACAATAGAGTGCAAAACCTTTCTCGATTTGCTGTTTTATGTAATTATTTACCACCGCATACGACTTGCCACTGCCCGGCGTTCCCAATACAAGACTGGCACGGAACGGGTTTACAACATTTATCCAACCTTTATTCCACTTCTTGTTATAATAAAATCGAGTAGGCAAATTTACGGAGTATTCGTTTTCAATCAAGCGGGTTTCCTGTTGGAAACTTTCGTTCTCCATATTAAAGACATCATCCATAAGGTTGTTCTTCAACAGGCGGGACATCCACGTACCCGCCATGAGCATACAGACGTAACCCGCCGACAGCGTGGTGATGTAAAACACCGTACCTGCCGTGTGTGGCAGGGGAAGTTCCAGCAGCCACCAGTTCAGGAAGAACAAAGTTACTCCTACCGCAAGGCTGCAATGTATCTTCGTCCACGTTATCTTTTCCTCTTTCACGCCCTTAGTGCCGATACACGACAGGGCGAGGAACACCACCGCAAAAAGTTTCGTCCAAAGGACGGACGAGAACAGCCCGGTGGTGCGCTGGAAGTTCCACAGTATCTTGTCTATCACTTCAAAGGTCACTCCCCATTCTTTTAGGGTGGAGTAACAGAACCAGTACACGTTTATTCCTACGAATAGAATACTGACAGCCCGCATAAAGTCCATGACCCGTGCAAGCCCTCTCAAATCATCTTCCTGTTGCATGATTGTAATGTTTTTTAAGTTAGTCGATGCGCCTTGTGCGCTTCTTTTTCTTCTTTCTCTTTTGGCGGGCGGTGTCTTGCGGCTCGTCACCGCCTGACGCACCGCCGCCCAGCAAACCGCCGAAAGCTCCCAGCACGGAAGCCACACCCGGAATGATATCGGATTTCGGCGTAAAGCCCGGCTGTTCCTGATGCGTGGATTGGTCTTGCTGCGGTGCTGACACTTCGGGCTGGTGCATCTTTCCGGTTTCGCCCGAAAAGCGTTCGTTGAACACGTTCGCCGAATACTCCTTGCCCAAGCGTGAACCGTTCAGCACCACCCGGCTGTCGTGGTCGATGAACGTAACGCCATAGATGCGCCCGCTGTCGTTCTGACGGAATACCACGTCAATGCCCTGCTTCTTTAGCTGCTGTTCCAGTTCCTTGCGGCTGCGGGTGGTCTGCATGGCAGTGGCGACAATCTTCCGTGTGCGCTCTTTCAGTTTCCCGTTCTTAATTAGCTCGCCCGATTTCTCCATTCTGCGCTGCACCGCTTCATAACCCACCGACTTGCCGATGCGGGAAGCCTTTACCGGGTTGCCCGCCTTTTCGCCCTTGTCGTTCATGGCGGAATAGACAATGCCCTGATAGGGCTTGCCGTTTATCTCGCCTTTGACTTCCTCGGCGCACACGTTGTAAGCGGCAAGCAAAGCCTTGTACTCCCCGAACGACTGGAAGCGGTAGCCGTAACAAGCCGCTTTCACGGTATTGCCGATTTGGTGCTTCACGTCCCCAGCTGCATAATCCACCTTTTTAAGTTCCGGGCGTTCGGCACGCTCCTTTCGCTCTGCCGGGTGCAGGTTGTATTTCTTCTCCAGTTCACGGGTGATTTGCTTGCTGCGCCGATGCTCGAACCTGTCATTCAGCGGTCTGCCGTTCTCGTCCACTCGCAAGCCCACGATATGGATATGGTGGCGGTCGATGTCGGTATGCTTGTACACCAAATAAGGCTGGTCGCCATAGCCCAACTTCCACATATACTCCCGTGCGATGTCGGAAAGCTGCTGGTCGGTCAGCACGTCTTCCGGGTGCGGGTTTATGGAAATATGAAGTATCGGCTTCTTGGTGGATAGCTGGACGGGCATCTGCATTTCAAAGCTGCGCATACACTCGCCGATAGAGAAATTCCCGTCCTCGCTTAACAGCATCCGGTTGGAAAAAAGCACCTTTGCTTCCTCGCTGTCCACCTTGTTTTGGTTGTACGCCAGTGCGCCGAACATATTGCCGCCAGTGCTTATTTTGGCAACCATAGTTTCTTGCACTCGTTTGTCAGGTCGATAACCTGACGGTTCAACACAGCCAGTTCGGTGGTCGCTTTCTCCAGTTTATAGAGAAAAGCCAGTGCCTTTTTCTCCGAAAAATTGCTATGCAACGCCTTTACAACTTGGTTGTAATTGACCGCTACCGCCCGAAACTGGGCGTAAAATTCGGTCAGCCGGGCGCAATACTCGACCGCCGACTTGTCCACTTTCACCACCCGGAACGGCTCGCCGAACAGCCAGGCGGCGATGAAACGGGACTTGCTCGTGACGCCCGACTGCTCCCACTGCGAGAGGAAGCGGGCGTTCTCCCGGTCGTTCAGGTAAAGGACATGGCGATGCTTCGCCGGGTCTGCGAGGGCGGGGCGACCGCCCTTGTTGGTTCTTCTTGTTTCCATGCTTCTTTGGATTAAAAAATTACGACTTCGGAGTGATTTTTACCCCCGCAAGGGGCAAGGCGTTTTCAGGCACGGAAAACGGTTTTGTATGCTACAAAACACACCTTGCTATTTTGCATAAATTCCTCACGCTCGGCAAAACAAGCAAGCTCGCTTTGCTCTCGCTTAATCGGAATTTTCTGACGAAAATCGAAATCCGTCCCGGACGGATTGGGGTTAGCGTGGAACAGTAAGCCCAGCCGTTCACCAGCCCGGTTTTACCCCTATGCCCCCTGCGGTTCGTTACTCCGCTGCAAAGTAACGGTGATTTATAATGCTGTAAAATAGGCGGTTGGTGGACAAATCGGGACAGCGCAGGACAAATCGGGACACATCTAAAAACGAACGTTTTTTCTCCTTTTATTTGCAGAAGATTTCAAGGTTGAAAGCCATATTTCAAGCAAGAAAGCAGGATAGAAAGCAGGATTTCAAGAAAACGTGATTGCAGGATTTCAATCTTTCAAGAAAGAATGAAAGCAGGAAAACAAGATTGAAATAAAACAGTCTTTCAATATTTCAAGATTGCAACATGGAAAGAATGAATGATTGAAAGCAATAAATAAATCAACCAATAATGAACGAAAGCAATATGGAAAACGAGAAAACACCCCTTTATGTCGCCTTTTCCACCCAAAAGGGCGGGGTCGGCAAAACAACCTTTACCGTGCTGGCGGCGAGTTACCTCTACTACCTCAAAGGCTACGATGTGGCGGTGGTCGATTGCGACTACCCGCAACACTCCATTGCCGGGATGCGAAAGCGGGATGCCGAGCAGGTCGGGGCGGATGAAGATTACAAGCGAATGGCGTATGAACAGTTTACCCGGCTGGGGAAGAAAGCCTACCCGGTACTGTGCAGTTCGCCCGAAAAGGCGATTGCAACGGCTGACGAACATATAGCCGCCGGACACGTGTCGGATATTGTGTTTTTCGACCTGCCCGGCACGGTAAACAGCGAGGGCGTGATAAACTCCCTTGCGGGCATGGACTACATCTTCACCCCCATTTCAGCCGACAAGGTGGTGCTGGAAAGCAGCCTGTCGTTCGCAATGGCTATCCAAAAGCTACTGGTGAGGAATGAAGCCTGCCGACTTGCCGGGCTGTACCTCTTTTGGAACATGGTGGACGGGCGGGAGAAAACAGACCTTTACACCGCCTACGACAAGACGATTAAGGAACTGGAACTGCCGCTGATGAAAACCTTTATCCCCGATACCAAACGCTACAAGAAGGAACTGGTGGCGGATAAAAAGGCGGTGTTCCGCTCCACGCTCTTTCCCGCCAGCCGCCCGCTGGTGAGGGGAAGCAACTTGGAAGAACTGATAACCGAAATAACGTACTACATCAAATTAAAATGATATGGCAAAGCAAAGCGGCGGGATGCCGAAGATAGACGAGGATTTCATGAAAGAACTTATCTCGCAAGGTGTCCCCAGTAAACAAGATAATAATAAGACGAATGATGTACCGCAAGAAACACAAACAGAAACGGTGCAAGTAGAGAAACCGACACCCCGCAAGCGCAAGGGCGGTTCGGGCGACTACCGGGAAACCTATTTTCAGAAAGTGGAACTGGCAGACCGACAGCCCTTGTACGTGAGCCGTTCCACGCACGAGAAGCTGATGCGTATCGTGACGGTGATAGGCGGGCGCAAGGTAACGGTAAGCAGCTACGTGGAAAACATTCTGCTGCGCCACTTCGAGCAGTACCAAGACGAGATAAACACACTGTACGAAAGCAACTTCCAAAAGCCCTTTTAGCTATGGTAGCCTATTGCATATTAACCGGGCTTTTGGTGTACTACATCGCCCTGTGGCTGTGGTATCGCTACACGGACAGCCGGACATCACCGGGCAGAACGGATGATGCGCCGCTTCCACGAAACGGGGTTTCAGGCTACACGCTGATAGGTGAAAGCCGATACAAGGGTGGACTAATCGGGACAGCGCAGGACAAATCGGGACACCTCCCGCAAGCGGCTGAAAATGATACTATTTTTGCGCCGCAGGCTGACGGACTGCCGGAAGAAAACATTTCGGAAGCAGCACCCGAAGCGGAAGAAACGCCCGGTTACGAGAATGACGAACCCGACTACGAGGACGAGGAAATAGCCGGATACATGGACGGTGACGATGATACCGGGCGGGCTACGGGCGTGAGCTTTGACGAACTGGGCGAAGCGGTACGCACGGCGAACGCCGACAACCCCACCGAAACGGAGAAACGGCAAGCAGCCGGGACACTGGCAAGCATTGAGGGGACGAACCTCTACGATGCGGTGGTGGAGAACATCAACGGCGGGCTGGCAAAGGTGGCGGAACTGCTGGGACGCAACGAAGCGGAACTGGCTACGGCTGCTGTCCCTGCCGAAGCTGGCAATACAAGCAAGGAACACGAAGCGTTCGACATGAACGATTTCCTATAATATAATAACGTGTAACAATATGAAGCAACGTGACTACGGTTGATTGGCAACCTGAAAACCAAACAGACAAACGGGACTATCCCCGACCACTAAAATTTCAAATTATTCACCAGCCGGGAAAGGCGGACTTCCCACCCGCCGCCCGGCATTAAAAACAAATCACAATGAGAAAGAAAATCTTTTTGTCGGCGGCTATCCTTGCCGCTGCGGTAAGTGCCTACGCACAGGGCAACGGGCAAGCGGGCATCACCGAAGCCACGAACCTAATCACCGGGTATTTCGACCCCGGAACAAAACTGGTGTACGCAATCGGGGCGGTCTGCGGCTTGATTGGCGGGGTAAAAGTATATAACAAATTTTCGAGCGGCGACCCCGACACCTCAAAGACCGCCGCCAGTTGGTTCGGGGCGTGCATCTTCCTGATTGTCGCCGCCACTATCCTGCGGTCGTTCTTCCTCTAAAACGGCGGCTATGTCTGAATATCCGGTAAACAGGGGTATCGGGAAGCCGGTGGAGTTCAAGGGGCTGAAAAGCCAGTACCTCTTTATCTTTTGCGGCGGCTTGCTTGCCGTGTTCGTGGTGTTCATCGTCCTGTTCATGGCAGGCGTGAACCAGTGGCTATGTATCGGTTTCATCGTGTCGGCTTCGCTGCTGCTCGTGTGGCAGACGTTCCGGCTCAACGCACGGTACGGCACGCACGGGCTGATGAAAGCAGCCGCACGCAAAAGACACCCACGCTTCATTATCAGCCGAAAGACGATACCCCGGCTGTTCAACTACAAAAGAAGAAAGGAAGAAAGAACATGAGGAATACATTAAAGGCTACCACGCTGGAAAGGAAATTTCCACTTTTGGCGGTGGAGAACGGCTGCATCATTTCAAAGGATGCAGACATAACAGTGGCTTTCAGGGTGGAACTGCCCGAACTGTTCACCGTCACCAGTGCCGAGTACGAAGCCATACATTCGGCGTGGTACAAGGCAATCAAGGTGCTGCCCGACTACTCCATAGTACACAAGCAGGACTTCTTCATCAAGGAGAACTACCAGCCCGACACGGAAAGGGACGAGCTTAGTTTCCTGTCCCGGAGTTTTGAACGGCACTTCAATGAACGCCCGTTCCTGAACCATTACTGCTACCTGTTCCTGACGAAAACGACAAGGGAGAGAAGCCGCCGACAAAGCGACTTCTCCACTCTCTGCCGGGGCAGGATTGTACCGCAGGAGATAGCCGACAAGGAAGCGGCGGCAAAGTTCATCGAAGCGGTCGGGCAGTTTGAAAGGATTATGAACGACAGCGGGTTTGTCACCCTTACCCGGCTGGCGGCATCGGAAATCACCGGGCAGGACGGAAAGGCTGGCATCATCGAGAAATACTTCTCGCTCTCGCAAACCGACACTACTTGCCTGAAAGACATCGGGCTGTACCCGGAAGAAATGCGTGTCGGGGACGATATTCTGTGCCTGCACACGCTTTCGGACGTGGAAGATTTGCCCGGAAAGGTCGGGACGGACTGCCGATTTGAGAAGCTGTCCACTGACAGAAGCGATTGCAGGTTAAGTTTTGCCGCCCCGGTGGGCGTGCTGTTGTCGTGTAACCACATCTATAACCAGTTCATCTTCATAGACGACCACGCCGAAAACCTGAAGAACTTCGAGCAGACCGCCCGGAATATGCAATCGCTCTCCCGCTATTCCCGTGCCAACCAAGTGAACAAGGAGTGGATAGACGAGTACCTGAACGAAGCCCACAGCAGGGGGCTTATCTCGGTGCGCTGCCACTGCAACGTCATGGCATGGAGTGACGACAGGGACGAACTCAAACGCATACGCAACGATGTGGGAAGCCAGCTTGCGCTAATGGAGTGCAAACCCCGGCACAACACCACCGACACGCCCACGCTCTTTTGGGCGGGCATACCCGGCAACGAAGCCGATTTCCCGGCAGAGGAAAGTTTCTACACGTTCTTGGGGCAGGCTCTCTGCCTGTTCGTGGAAGAAACGAACTACAAGAGTTCGCTTTCCCCGTTCGGTATCAAAATGGTGGACAGGGTAAGCGGTCGCCCGCTGCACATCGACATTTCAGACCTGCCCATGAAGAAAGGCATCACCACCAACCGTAATAATACCCTATATTTTTACCATTTTTATATTGTTTGAATTTGTATATAAATAACTGATATTTAGAGATTATTAGGAAAATGATTTGGCTTTTGATTTGCTGTTTTTTCCGATAATCTCTATTTTTGTATGCAAATCGTATGTACAAAATAGACGTATAACAATAAACAAGGCAGCCTATGTTCAAGTATTCAAAAGATGGCATATCCGTACTATCGGTACTGGATGCACGTAGGGCGAAGAAAAGCGGTCTGTTCCCTGTCAAGATACAAGTGATACACAACCGCAAGCAGAAATATTATTCCACCGGAAAGGAATTGTCCAAAGAGGACTGGGAAATCCTTGCCGAAAGCAAGAGCCGCAGACTGATTGAGATACGGGCAAGCGTGGAAAACAGTTTCTCCATCATAAAAAGCCAAGTGGAAGCCCTTGCGGAACGTGGGGACTTCTGTTTCGATGCGCTCAGCATGAGGTTGGGCAGGTGTACGGGTACAACCCTTAACACAGCCATACAGGGGAAAATAGACGCATTCAAACTCAACGGGCAGGTAAATTCCTATTATAACTACCGCAGCACGTTGAAAAGCATAGAACGGTTCGCAGGCGGTAGCGTACCGTTCTCTGCGGTTTCTGCGGACTGGCTGTCACGCCTTGACAAGTTCCTGCGGAACGAGGGCAAGACCGTCACCACCATAAATTTCTATATGAAAGCCCTTAAATGCGTGGTGAATGACGCAAGACGCAACGGGATTTTAAGAGAAGCCCAATACCCGTTCGGCAGGGGGAAGTACGAGATTCCGAGCGGCAACAGCCGAAAGTTAGCCTTGACGATGGAACAGATAAAAAAAGTCGTGACATACAAGGGCAGCAAGACCGTTGAGAAGTACCGGGATTTTTGGTTTTTCTCCTACCTGTGCAACGGTATCAATTTCAGGGATATGCTTTTCTTGCGGTATGGGAACATCGTGGACGGTGAAATCTGCTTTGTACGCTCCAAGACATCGCACACGTCCAACCATATACGGGAAATAAGGGCGGTACTCACTCCCGAAATGCGGGATATTATAAAACGGTGGGGAAACCCTGACGATGGGAAACCCGATACTTTCCTGTTCAAGTACGCCAGAGAAACGGAGGACGAATTTGTCATTTCCAATATTGTCAGACGGGTAACGCACCGTTGCAACATCGCTTTGGCTAAAATAGCCCAAGCTGTCGGTGTCCCACGTTTCACGACCTATTCCGCCCGGCATTCCTATGCGACTGTCTTAAAACGCAGCGGAACGAACATCGCTTACATATCCGAGAGTTTGGGGCATTCAAGCCTTGCCATCACGGAGAACTACCTCGCCAGTTTCGAGCAGGAGGAGCGGATAAGGAATGCGCAGTTATTAACCAAATTCGATTGAGCCATGCCGAACAAGAAAACCAAGACGGTGAAGATTAGACACCTTGAATGTTTCAGTGCCATTTACGGGGAACTGGCGCAGAATCCCGAATACGCAGGCTACGAAATAGAAGAAGCCGTACTGCAAGTGAAATCATATATTCCCCCTACTGTTAAAGACGTGGACAAGGCGATAGAGAAAATAAGGTTCAGCCATGCCACCCGTAAATACAAGTACCCCGTATTCGAGGGCAGGGAACTGATAGACCAAAAGACATTGGCGAAAATGGCGGGCGTGAGCAGGCAGACCGTAGCCCGGTGGGAGGAACTCGGTTTCATATCCCGTTCGGACATAGGGCTGTCGGGAAACAAATATTTCGTAATAAAAGAAGTCGTTTCCCAACTTGAAAGGTTAAAGGATGTGAAATAGCGGCATTCGCATAATCACTTAACATACATAGGACAAACGGTGTGTTGGAAGGACAAAATCACCAATACATCGTTTGTCCCTTTTTTTATCCCGCTCCAATCTTGCCGGATGTCCTGCATTGTCCCAAGTTGTCCGGTCTGTGTCAAGTGATTAGCAATTGAATAATCGGTTTCTTTTATTCTTCCTTTGCGGCATCAACCGGTTGCAACGGCTATGACGGTAGCCAAGTAATAACTAAAAAAGGAAGAAAATATGACGAACATTATTCTGACAACGCCCGAAGAACTCCGGGCTATCGTGAGCGAAACCGTTTCCCAGTCATTGGCAGGATTCACCCAGCCGAGGAACGAACCCGACAACCTCACGCCCGATGTGGCGGTAGAGGTGCTGGAACGACACGGTTTTCTGATTTCAAAGGCACGGCTCTACAAGCTGACCGCAAAAAAGGAAGTGCCGTTCCGCAAATACGGGAACAAATTGCTTTTCTCACGGAAAGAGCTTCTCACGTGGGCGGAAAACCTTGCAAAAAGGGTGAACGACAAGGACGAGGCGGCACTCGCCATCGCCAAGAGCGCAAACCGGAAAATCCGTAACTATGGAAAATAAGAGGAAAGAAGAAGCCGGGCAGGGTGTTACCATGCAGAAAGAGGATTTCGCAGCCCTTTGGAAAACCATTCATTTAAAGGTGACGGACACTTACGAAGTGCCGCCCGAAATACTCTGGGTGAACGGCTCTACCATTGGCACGCTGGGTAATTTCAGCGCATCCACAGGCAAAGCCAAGAGCAAAAAGACATTCAATATTTCCGCCATTGTTGCGGCAGCGTTGAAGAATGACGAGGTACTGAAGTATTCGGCATACCTGCCACCGAACAAACGGAAAATCCTCTATGTAGATACCGAGCAGAGCAAATACCATTGCCATAAGGTCATGGAGCGTATTTTGCGACTTGCCGGACTGCCTACCGACAAGGACAGGGACGATTTTGTTTTCATCGTGCTAAGAGAGCAGACCCCCGACAAGCGGAAACAGATTATCGGCTATATGCTTGAAAATATGCCCGATGTGGGGTTGCTCATCATTGACGGAATCCGTGACTTGATGTACGACATCAACAGCCCCAGCGAATCAACCGACCTAATCAACCTTTTGATGCGCTGGTCAAGTGGGTATAACCTGCATATCCACACCGTGCTGCATTTGAACAAGGGGGATGACAACACAAGGGGGCATATCGGTACGGAACTGAACAACAAGGCTGAAACCGTCCTGCAAATCACGAAAAGCCAGCAGGACGGCAACATAAGCGAGGTAAAGGCGATGCACATACGTGACCGGGAATTTGACCCGTTCGCATTCCGTATCAATGACAACGCTTTGCCCGAAATCGTGGATGATTATGTATTCCAACAACCTAAGCAGGACAGGAACTTTTCGCTTACGGAACTGACTGAACAGCAACACCGGGAAGCGTTGGAGAACGGTTTCGGCAAGCAGGTGGTACAAGGCTATTCCAATGTCATAGCGGCATTGAAACAGGGTTATGCGAGTATCGGTTACGAGCGTGGACGCAATGTTCTTGTGTCGCTTAACAAGTTTCTTGTGAACAAGCGCATGATTGTGAAAGAGGGCAAGGGCTACCGCTATAATCCCGATTTCCATTATTAAAAGTCAGTTTGGTTTAGTCCGGGTGTATATACAAGAGGAACGGACTTACTATTTCCCAGTATCGGAACAGGCAGGTTTAGTATGGTACGGGTGTATATATAACGGACTAAACAGGACTGGTGCACTTTTCAACTATTTTTTAATCCCCAAAAAGAAAATGTTATGAACATCGAAGATGTGAAACAAATACCCATCGCAGACTATCTGCACAGTTTAGGTTACTCTCCTGTCAAGCAGCAGGGTAACGGTTTATGGTACAAATCACCGTTAAGGGAGGAACACGAACCGTCTTTCAAGGTGAACACTGACCGCAACCTTTGGTATGACTTTGGCGCAGGCAAGGGCGGCAACATCATCGCACTGGCAAAGGAACTCTATTGTTCAGACAGCTTGCCATACCTTTTAAACCGGATAGCGGAACAGACACCGCACGTCCGTCCGGTCAGTTTTTCTTTTCCCCAGCGTAGGACAGAACCGAGCTTCCTGCATTTGGAAGTCCGTGACCTTACCCATCCGGCATTGCTCCGTTATTTGCAGGGACGGGGTATCAATGTCGAACTGGCAAAAAGAGAATGTAAGGAACTCCATTTTACCAATAACGGCAGACCGTTCTTCGCTATCGGTTTCCCGAACATGACAGGAGGTTATGAGGTGCGCAACTCTTTTTTCAAAGGCTGCATCGCCCCGAAAGACATCACCCATATACGGCAGCAGGGAGAGCCGAGAGAGAAATGTCTGGTGTTCGAGGGTTTCATGGACTACCTCTCTTTCCTTACGCTCCGCATGAGGAACTGTCCAACCATGCCCGACCTTGACAGGCAGGATTATGTCATTCTTAACTCTACCGCCAATGTTTCGAAAGCCCTTGACGTGATGTCCCTGTATGAACGCATCCACTGTATGCTTGACAATGACAAGGCTGGATATGAAGCGACACGGGATATCGAGTTGGAATACTCCTACCGTGTACGTGACTTCTCACACAATTACAGGGGATATTCGGACTTGAACGATTACCTGTGCGGCAGGAAGCAGGAACAGAAAAACGAAGCCAGCCAAGTGCAGGAAACGAAGCAGGAAACCGGACAACGTGCCGCCCCAAGACAAAAGAGAGGCAGGGGCATTTAATCCGGCAGGACTATCAACGGCTGGCGGTTTATTTGGAGAGCAAGGTTATGTTTCGGTAAACCGAAACTACCTTGCTTTGCTCACCGCAAAGAAAATTTCTCCCGTTGGTCGCAATTTTTAAGACACCATTCAAACGTAAAAAACCATGACGAGTATAAAGGACAAGCCGGGGGGACGTCCGGCAAAGAAACGGATAGAGAAGCAGCAACGGGTTGTCAGTACGAAACTGACCGAGTTGCAGTATTACGCCATCAGGAAGCGAGCCGGGGAAGCCGGGTTGCGTGTCAGTGAGTATGTAAGGCAGGCGGTTGTTTCGGCAGAGGTCATACCCCGGCTGAACAGGCAGGATGCGGACACCATCCGCAAACTGGCAGGGGAAGCCAACAACATCAACCAGTTGGCGCACCGGGCGAATGCCGGAGGTTTCGCACTGGTGGCGGTGGAACTGGTGAAGCTCAAAGATAGGATTATTGGAATCATAAACCATTTGTCGGATGATTGGAAAAATAAAAAAGGGAAGCGGTTTTAAGGGCTGTGTGAACTATGTGCTCGGCAAGGAGCAGGCGGTTTTGCTTCATGCGGACGGGGTTCTGACTGAAAGCCGGGGTGATATAATCCGCAGCTTCTGTATGCAGACCGGGATGAATCCCGATTTGAAGAAGCCTGTCGGACATATTGCGTTAAGTTATTCGACAGTGGATGCGCCCAAATTGACAGACGGGAAGATGGTACAGCTTGCGCAGGAGTATATGCGTGAAATGAAAATCACCAATACGCAGTATATCATCGTGCGTCATCAAGACCGGGAACATCCGCACGTGCATATCGTGTTCAACCGCATAGACAATAACGGCAAGACCATTTCGGACAGGAACGATATGTACCGTAACGAACAGGTATGCAAGAAGCTGAAAGCCAAACACGGGCTTTATTTCGCTGGTGGAAAAGAACAGGTAAAGCAGCACCGACTGAAAGAGCCGGACAAGTCGAAATACGAGATTTACACGGCTGTGAAGAACGAAATCGGCAAATCCCGTAACTGGCAGCAGTTACAGGAGCGGTTAGCAGAAAAGGGTATTACCGTCCGGTTCAAACGAAAGGGACAGACCGACGAGATACAGGGCATATCCTTTTCCAAAGGTGAATACACGTTCAAGGGTTCGGAGATAGACCGGAGTTTCAGTTTTTCCAAACTGGACAAATGTTTCGGGTATGCAGGAATGAATGTTGCCGGAAGCCAACGGCAAATAACTTTCGCGCCCGTTCGGGAACAAGCACCTGTACCGGGCAAGGCTGACAGTCCGTTGATAACTGGTTCGCTCGGTCTGTTTTCCGCTTCTTCTCCCCCAGTGGATGAAGAACCTAATTTTAATTTGAGAAAGAAGAAGAAAAAACGACTTAAACTGTAAAGACATGGAAGACTATTTGATTTTAGAGGGGCTTCTCTCTATGGTTACGGAACTGAAAGGGAAGCAGGAAGCACAGGTAACGCCAGCCAGCCGGGAGGAAACTCTCGAACGGTTGGGAGCAATCGAGCAGGCATTATCGGAACTCCACAGTAGCCCGGCTGTTCCCGAAAAGGAATTGCAGGCTATCCAAAGCCAACTTGCCGACATAAGGAATGCGGAACAGGAGCAGCAGCAATCCATCGGAGAAGTGAGGAAATTTGTAACGGCTACCTACCGTTGTCTGAAAGAAATGCTGGATGCGTTGGATTCTTACCGTAAGGAGCGCACAACTGAAAAAGCGGAAACCGAACCTGCATCGTTGTCCCGGAGGATAAGCGGTTTGTTACATCCGAAACTTTTTGTTTTTTTGGCAGGGCTGGTTGTCTGTTTCGTTTCTTTGTTCCTGAATGTCCGTTTGGCTGGACGAATGCAGCAGTTGCAGGACAACGATATGAAATACCGCTACATTCTGATGAAAGGGGAAGCGGACGGGGGCTGCCTTGATTTGCTGGAAACGAATTT
>NZ_JAMZEE010000059.1:0-17095 GCF_024704895.1 Bacteroides muris (ex Fokt et al. 2023)
AGCGGCGTAGACAAGAGAAAAGATAACAGGACTATAAATTATAGAAAAAGGTTGTGCCAACGTTTTGACACAACCTCTTTTGTGATGTTTTTCTGTCTTTTTTATTGGGTTTGTATTTGTTTCTTAAGTTATAGGTAGGGGGTATTGTGTTTTATAACATGCTTCCCTCTGTTGTTTTTCTTTTAATTAATGCCTAATTTGCGCCTCACAAAAGTTAACGGCATCATCGTATGTCAGGTTATTCACTTAAAATCTTAATATATCATGAAAGTATATCAGACGAATGAAATTAAGAACATTGCCCTCCTTGGCAATGACGGCTCGGGTAAAACCACTCTCACGGAAGCGCTGCTCTTTGAGAGTGGTATTATAAAACGTCGCGGCAGAATTACTGCCAAGAATACAGTCAGCGATTACTTCCCGGTGGAACAGGAATACGGCTATTCTGTGTTTTCCACCGTTTTCCATGTGGAGTGGAACGGCAAGAAACTGAATATCATCGACTGTCCGGGTAGTGATGACTTTGTAGGAGCTGCCATGACGGCACTCAACGTTACTGATACTGCCATTCTGCTGCTGAACGGGCAATACGGTCCCGAGGTAGGTACGCAGAACCATTTCCGTTACACAGAGAAACTGGGTAAACCGGTCATCTTCCTGGTAAACCAGCTCGATAATGAGAAGTGCGATTATGACATGGTGCTTGAGCAGTTGCAATCCATATACGGCCCGAAGGTTGTGCCGGTGCAATATCCTTTGGCTACCGGACTGAGTTTCAATTCGTTGATTGATGTACTTTTGATGAAAAAATATTCGTGGGGACCCGATGGCGGTGCTCCCACTATCGAAGATATTCCTGCCGAAGAAATGGAGAAGGCGACAGAACTGCACAAGGCATTGGTGGAGGCTGCTGCCGAACATGACGAAGGCCTTATGGAGAAATTCTTTGAGCAGGATTCTTTGACCGAAGATGAAATGCGCGAAGGTATCCGCAAGGGATTGGCTTCACGCGGTATGTTCCCGGTATTCTGTGTCTGCGCCGGCAAGGATATGGGCGTACGCCGTCTGATGGAATTCTTGGGTAATGTGGTACCGTTTGTGGACGAAATGCCGCCGGTGCATAATACACGCGGTGAAGTGGTGCAACCGGATTCCAACGGACCGACTTCCCTGTATTTCTTCAAGACTGCCGTTGAACCGCATATCGGTGATGTTCAGTACTTCAAGGTGATGAGTGGCAAGGTGCACGAAGGTGATGACTTTACCAATGCAGACCGTGGTTCCAAGGAGCGTATCGCCCAGATTTATGCTTGTGCCGGTGCAAACCGCATCAAGGTAGAGGAAATGGTAGCCGGTGACATCGGCTGTACGGTGAAGCTGAAGGACGTGCATACCGGTAATACTTTGAATGGAAAGGGTTCTGAAAGCCGTTTCAACTTCATTAAATACCCGAACTCAAAATATTCACGTGCCATCAAACCGTTGAACGAGTCGGATACGGAAAAGATGATGGTTGCTTTGAACCGTATGCGCGAGGAAGACCCGACATGGGTGATAGACCAGTCTAAGGAACTGCGTCAGACTATTGTACATGGACAGGGTGAATTCCACTTGCGTACCTTGAAGTGGCGTCTGGAAAACAACGAGAAGCTGCAAGTCAAGTTTGAAGAACCGAGAATACCATATCGTGAAACGATTACGAAAGCTGCGCGTGCGGATTATCGCCATAAAAAACAGTCGGGCGGTGCAGGCCAGTTCGGTGAAGTTCATCTGATTGTTGAGCCTTACTATGAAGGTATGCCGATGCCCGAAACCTATAAGTTTAATGGGCAGGAGTTCAAGATGAATGTCAAGGGTACCGAAGAAGTGTCATTGGAATGGGGTGGCAAGCTGGTGTTTGTCAACAGTATCGTGGGGGGCTCCATTGATGCACGCTTCATGCCGGCTATCCTGAAAGGTATCATGTCGCGTATGGAGCAGGGACCGTTGACAGGTTCGTATGCCCGCGATGTACGCGTCATCGTATACGATGGAAAGATGCACCCGGTGGATTCCAATGAAATTTCTTTCATGCTGGCAGGACGAAATGCGTTTAGCGAAGCATTCAAGAATGCAGGTCCGAAGATTCTGGAACCCATTTATGACGTGGAGGTATTCGTTCCGTCGGACAAGATGGGTGACGTGATGGGTGACTTACAGGGACGCCGTGCCATGATTATGGGTATGAGCAGTGAGGCAGGTTACGAGAAACTGAGCGCCAAGGTGCCTTTGAAGGAAATGTCATCTTACTCTACGGCACTTAGTTCGCTGACTGGCGGACGTGCTTCGTTCATCATGAAGTTTGCCAGCTATGAACTCGTTCCGAGTGATGTACAAGATAAGCTGATCAAGGAATTTGAGGCCAAGCAAGCTGAAGAATGATTCTTGGTGGTTGGTAGTTTTGTTGTTGTAACTACCGGCTGCTAATATAACATTTGTTAAAGCCGTTATTACTTCATGGCAAGTAATGACGGCTTTTTTCATTAATGTAGATTAAGAACATGTGGAATTGTGAATTGAATGATTAATTTTTTATTAAATTTGCAAACCAAAGAGTTGTGTTTTTGTTATAATGTTCATAATACCACCTAAAAAATGGTCTTCGGTTAATTTACGAGAACATCCGGTTAAATCAGGTTAATTGGTTAGGAATGTTAATTAGGGAGTGTTAATTTTGTGACTATGAAAAAGTCAACTATATGGATATTAGGTATCGTTATGGGGCTTTCCTTTCTCAGTTTGCTGTATCTGCAGATAGGCTATATTGAGGAAATGGTAAAGATGCGTAACGGACAATTTGAAGAATCGGTGAAGCGCGCGTTGATGGCTGCTTCGAAACAGGCAGAGTCTGCAGAGGTTGTGCGTTGGCTGAATGAGGATATTACCGAAGCGGAAAAGAAGGCGTGGGAACAGTCGCAAGGCAGTAGCGGGGTGATGCGGACCCAGCGGTTTGTGATGACGGCTCCGGACGGCAGTGTCCGTTCTTCGGTGGAATTGAAGACTTTCAGCAACGAGCCTTCTGCATTGCCAAGAGCGATGATTTCACGCAAGCATGGGGCAAGAACCATTCCTCAGACTTCACGCTCGCAGATAGAGATGCTTAAAAACCGCTATCTTTATCAGCGTGCGTTGGTGGACGAGGTAGTGTTGCAGATGGTATACAATGCCAGCGACAAGCCGATTGAGGAACGTGTTAATTTCAAAAGTTTGGACCAGTATCTTAAAGCAGGTTTGATAGAGAATGGTCTTGGTGATATGGATTATCACTTCAAGGTGATAGACCGGGAGGGCAGAGAAGTATACCGTTGTTCGGATTATAGCGATGTTGGGAGTGAAAGCTCTTATTCGCAGCCATTGTTTTTGAATGATCCGCCTGCCCGTATGAGTATCGTCAAGATACACTTTCCCGGAAAGAAGGATTATATCTTCGATTCGGTCAGGTTTATGATACCGTCGATGATATTTACTTTTGTACTGTTGGTGACGTTCATCTTTACGATTTACATCGTGTTCCGCCAGAAGAAGCTGACGGAGATGAAGAATGATTTCATCAACAATATGACGCACGAGTTCAAGACGCCGATATCGACTATTTCTCTGGCAGCGCAGATGTTGAAAGACCCGGCTGTGGGTAAATCTCCGACTATGTTCCAGCATATATCGGGTGTCATCAACGATGAAACGAAGCGTTTGAGATTTCAGGTTGAGAAAGTGCTTCAGATGTCAATGTTCGATCGGCAGAAGGCCACTTTGAAGATGAAAGAACTGGATGCAAACGAATTGATAACAGGTGTCATCAATACCTTTACGCTGAAAGTGGAGCGTTATAATGGAAAGATTGAGTCGGAGCTTAAAGCTACGAATCCCGTAATCTTTGCCGATGAGATGCATATCACCAATGTGATTTTCAACCTCATGGATAATGCAGTGAAGTATAAACGCCCGGATACGGATTTGCAATTGACGGTAAAGACTTGGAATGAGTCGGGCAAACTGATGATTTCGATTCAGGATAACGGTATCGGTATCAAGAAGGAGAATTTGAAAAAGATATTTGAGAAGTTCTATCGTGTGCATACAGGTAATCTGCACGATGTGAAGGGCTTCGGCTTAGGATTGGCTTATGTGAAGAAAATTATTATGGATCATAAGGGAATCATCCGGGCGGAAAGTGAACTGAACGTAGGAACTAAATTTATTATTGCATTACCTTTATTAAAAATTGATTGATATGGACGAGAAACTGCGTATTTTATTGTGCGAAGATGATGAAAATCTTGGCATGCTTTTAAGAGAATATTTACAGGCAAAAGGCTATGCTGCCGAGTTATATCCCGATGGAGAAGCAGGCTACAAGGCTTTCCTGAAGAATAAATATGACTTGTGTGTGTTTGATGTGATGATGCCGAAAAAAGACGGATTCACACTGGCACAGGAAGTGCGTGCGGCCAACGCTGAAATCCCCATTATCTTCTTGACGGCAAAGACGTTGAAGGAGGATATTCTGGAAGGCTTCAAGATTGGTGCCGATGACTACATTACAAAGCCTTTCAGTATGGAAGAGCTGACTTTCAGAATTGAAGCTATCTTGAGACGCGTTCGCGGAAAGAAGAACAAGGAAAGCAATATCTATAAAATTGGTAAGTTTACATTCGACACGCAGAAACAGATTCTGGCGACCGCCGAGAAGCAGACCAAACTGACCACCAAAGAATCCGAACTACTGGGTTTGCTTTGTGCGCATGCCAACGAAATCTTACAGCGTGACTTTGCGTTGAAGACTATCTGGATTGACGATAACTATTTCAATGCACGCAGTATGGATGTATATATTACGAAGTTGCGTAAGCACCTGAAAGAGGATGATTCGATTGAAATCATCAATATTCACGGAAAGGGGTATAAACTGATTACTCCGGAAGCTGAGTCTTGACGAGACTCTGCTTCTCTAGGAGGAGAGAGATAATAAAAAAGGCGGTCTGCATTATATGCTAACCGCCTTCTTTATTTTTTTCCTTTTGATATCAGTCGGCTATTCTTTTGTTGATGACAATGTAGGAAATCAATCCCACTACAACCAAAACGGCAGAACTGCCTAAGATGGTGTTGTTGTTAACATTTCCGGTAAAAGAACATGCAACCAGAATTACAGCTCCTATTACGACTAATATCAATCCCAGATTTTTTAATAAGCCTTTCATGTGTGTGTATTTTAATTAGATTATTATATTCTTTCGTATTCTTGTCACAAAGAAAAGCATAATTCTTTAACAAGCGAAATTATTTTTGCAAAAAATCCATATTTTAATAAAGAATGAAGAATGAGGAATAAAAAATGAAGCATTCAAGTCCTATTTTCCCTTCCCTTAATCCCTAACCCTTAATTCTTAATTTAATCCTTGGTATTGAAAAAAATCTTCCTCAGTACCTCCTGGCTCACACTGAGCTCTTCGATGGTGATACCTTTCAAGGCTTCTTTGAGGGTTTGGTTGGCAATGACGCGCGCACGTTCTTCCAGTTCTTTGCCATCTTTGGTCAGGTGTATCAGATTGGTGCGGCGGTCTTTTTTATCCGATATGCGTACAACAAGATGTTGTCGCTCCATGTTGTCGATGAGGCGCGTCATGCTGGGTTTGTCTTTGAAAGTTGCATTACACAACTCTTGTTGCGTCACCCCGTCCTTTTCCCATAAGAAGATGAGGACAGTCCACTGTTCCGGAGTAATCTCCAGACCGTTTTGACGGAAGTTGCGGGACAGTTTGCGATTAATGGCAGCCGACACCTTGCCGTTCAGTATGGCAAAGATAAGGCGGATATCAAAGTTGAATTGCTCTATCATGAAATTATTGTTTAAACAACTTTGCAAAGATAAGGCAAGCTAAAGACAATTCCTATATCCCTACACAAAAAAACATTAAATGTTTGTAGTTCAAAATAAAATGTCTACCTTTGCACCGCATTTTTAAAACGAATAATTTATTTATTTAATTAAACGAGTATGAATCAATACGAAACCGTTTTCATTTTGACTCCCGTTTTGTCTGATGTTCAGATGAAGGAAGCGGTAGAAAAATTCAAAGGCATCCTTACTGCTGAAGGTGCTGAGATTGTAAATGAAGAAAACTGGGGACTGAAGAAGCTGGCATATCCTATCCAGAAGAAGTCAACCGGTTTCTATCAGCTGATTGAGTTCAATGCAGAACCTACTGTTATTGAAAAATTGGAAGTAAACTTCCGTCGTGACGAGCGCGTTATCCGTTTCTTGACTTTCAAACAAGATAAGTACGCTGCTGAATATGCTGCGAAGAGAAGAAGTGTTAAATCAACTAAAAAGGAGGATTAATCATGGCACAACAAGTTCAATCAGAAATCAGATATTTAACTCCACCCTCAGTAGACGTTAAGAAGAAAAAATACTGCCGTTTTAAGAAGAGCGGTATTAAGTACATTGACTACAAAGATCCTGAATTCTTGAAGAAATTCTTGAATGAGCAAGGAAAGATTCTTCCGCGTCGTATTACCGGTACTTCTTTGAAGTTCCAACGTCGTGTAGCTCAAGCTGTGAAGAGAGCGCGTCATTTGGCGTTGCTGCCCTATGTAACTGACATGATGAAATAATAGGAGGAGGAAAGTATGGAAATTATATTGAAAGAAGACATTGTAAACTTGGGTTATAAGAACGACATCGTAACAGTAAAGTCTGGTTACGGTCGTAACTACCTCATTCCGACTGGTAAAGCTGTCATTGCTTCTCCGTCTGCAAAGAAAATGTTGGCTGAAGAGTTGAAACAACGTGCTCACAAGCTGGAAAAAATCAAAAAGGATGCTGAAGAACTGGCTGCTAAGTTGGAAGGCGTATCATTGAAGATTGCTACTAAGGTTAGCTCTACTGGTACTATCTTCGGTTCTGTTGGTAACATCCAGATTGCTGAAGAGTTGGCTAAATTGGGTCACAGCATCGATCGTAAGATTATCGTTGTGAAGGATGCTGTGAAAGAAGTTGGCAATTACAAGGCTATCGTTAAGTTGCACAAGGAAGTTTCTGTAGAAGTTCCTTTTGAAGTGGTTGCAGAAGAATAAATAAGTATGCTATAATTAATGGAAAGCCCGGTTCCTTACAGGAATCGGGCTTTTTATTTTTATTCGTTTGAATTGGCTGCTATTTGTAGAATTTGCCAATGGCAGATACTGTTTTATCAATCTGCTAGATAAATAGGTTGTATGGGGAAATTGTGGTCGGAAATGAATAATTCTCAAGGTTAATCGAGGAGGGTATAGGGCATAAAAAAAGTCTGGTGTGCTTTTATGCACGTCAGACTTTCAATTCTCTCGAGTGTTGTAACTGACATTATTCAGCTACAACAGCTGCGCTATCTACTGCTGCAGTGTCAGCTGCTGCTGCGGCTGCTGCTGCTTCTACAGCTGCTGCTTCAGCTGCTGCTGCTTCTACAGCTGCGATTGAGTCAGCGATACGGATAGAATCTGCAGTTGCTTGTTCAGCATTAGCTGCTTTGTTACCACAAGATGCGAAAGATACTGCTACGATAGCTGCAGCCATCAAAACTAATTTTTTCATTTTCTTTACTTTTAAAACGTAATACAATCAGTTGCTTTATTAAAACGCTGCAAAGGTATGTACTTTTTGGATATGTTGTTCTCGAAACCCCAACTTTTTTTATATTTTTTTTGGAGGTTCGGCTGTTTTCATCCCTATCTACATGTTTTACAACATATTAATCTTCGGCAATGCTGTTGTATAAATATCTCTTGATACTTCTTTTAGGCGTTTTCTCAAATTCTGTCGGATAAAGTTGGATTTGGCTTACTTTTTCATAGGCTGCTACGCTATTATTCAGATTTTTGAGATTCTCGTCCATAATAGTTTTGAGGTTGTCCGGTTGGTTCAACCCTAAGGAATCCAAGGCTTCATAGTCGGCATAGACCAGTGCTACCAGTCTTTTATTCCGTTCGATAACAAGACTTTCCAGGACGAAAGGCATGTTGTTGAGCCGTGCTTCTATTTCTTCGGGAAAGATATTCTGCCCGCTGGAACTGAGAATCATGGTCTTGCTGCGTCCGCGGATATAAAGATTGTTGTTTGCGTCCAGTGTGCCCAGGTCGCCGGTGCGAAGCCATCCGTCTTCGGTGAAGACTTCTTTGGTGGCTTCGGGGTTCTTATAGTAACCGGTCATTACGTTCTCGCCGCGTACTTGTATTTCGCCGAGTTTGTCGTCCGGGTTTTCCTTGTAGATACGGGCTTCCATGATGTCGAGTACCCGTCCGGAAGAAGTCGGGACGAATTCATTCCAGGGAGCATAGCTGATGAGGGGAGCACATTCGGTCATGCCATAGCCAATGGTGAAGGGGAACTTGATGCGGTGGAAAAACTCTTCCACTTCCGGATTCATGGCCGCACCTCCTATGATAACTTCCTTGAAACGTCCGCCCAGTGCATCAATTAGTTTCTTGCGGATTTGCCCGTATATCTGTCCGTCGAGCAAGGGAATGTTGAGTGCCCATTTCATGGCCTTTTTGTTGATGATGGGCTGTATTACGTTCTTGTATATCTTTTCAATGACAAGGGGTACAGTGATAATCAGGTTGGGTTTTACTTCCTCAAAAGCTTTCATCAGGATTTTTGGGGAAGGCACTTTTCCTAATAATGTGACGTGTGTGCCGACGGCAGTAGCAGTAAGGAAGTCGAAAGCGCAGCCGTAAGCATGTGCCAGAGGCAGGAAAGAGAGCACTTTATCCCCTTTTTTCAGTAGCTCGGTACGTATACCAAAGGTGACGTTGCCGGCCAGATTGTTTCCCGTCAGCATCACTCCCTTGCTGAATCCGGTAGTACCCGAGGTATAATTCAACAGCATGACCTTGTCGTTGGAAAGGTCTGCATAAGCGATGTCTTCCTTACGAAAACCGTTTGGGTAGGTTACTTTCATTTCGTCGTCCAGATGCTTGAGGAAACGCTGGATGGTTTCTCCGTCCCGCTGATACAGACAGCGGAAGTCGTTTAATGAGAATACGCCACGCAGGCCGGTGAGGCGTTCTTCTTCCAGATGTTCCCAAATGGTGTCGCTGGTAAAGAGGAACGTTGATTCGGAGTGGTTTACAATATGATGTACGTCATTGGGGTTGAAATCTTGCAGGATGGGGACTACGATGCCGCCGTATGTAATGGTAGCCATGTAGGCGATACACCAGCGTGCATTGTTCTTGCCGATGATAGATATCTTGTCACCGCGGCGCAGTTGGCAGTGTTTGAAGAGAAGGTGCAGTTTCGCAATTTCTTGTGCCACTTCGCCATAAGTATAACTCTCGTTTTCTCCATAGTTGGTATAGCAGGGGAGTTCCCAATTTTCGCGGAAACTATGCTCGTATAGTTTGATAAAGTTCTCTTGTATCATTGCACAAATTTTAGTTGAGTGTGCAAAAGTAGGGAAAATAGATTAATAATGTATATCTTTGCAGCATAAATGTGTTTATAAGCTCATGATAGATACCAATATATTTCAAGATAAGACGGCGGTTTACTATACGTTGGGGTGCAAACTGAACTTCTCGGAGACCTCTACTATCGGTAGAATTTTGCGGGAAGCGGGTGTGCGTACGGCGCGCAAGGGTGAGAAAGCGGATATTTGCGTAGTGAATACCTGCTCGGTGACAGAAGTGGCGGACAAGAAGTGCCGCCAGGTCATCCACAAGCTGGTGAAGCAACATCCGGGCGCATTTGTCGTGGTGACCGGTTGCTATGCCCAGTTGAAACCGGACACGGTGGCAAAGATAGAAGGTGTGGACGTGGTGCTGGGAGCCGAGCAGAAGAAAGACCTGCTCCAGTACTTGGGTAATCTGCAGAAGCACGAGACCGGCGAGGCCTATACTTCTGCTTTGAAGGATATACGTTCGTTTGCCCCGTCTTGTTCGCGTGGCGACCGTACCCGTTTCTTCCTGAAAGTGCAGGACGGTTGCGATTATTATTGTTCCTATTGCACCATTCCCTTTGCCCGCGGACGTAGCCGTAACGGCAGCATTGCTTCTATGGTGGAGCAGGCCAGCCGGGCAGCTGCCGAAGGTGGAAAGGAAATAGTATTGACCGGTGTCAATATAGGAGACTTCGGCAAATCCACCGGTGAGACTTTCTTCGACCTGGTGAAAGCGTTGGACGATGTGGAAGGCATTGAGCGTTACCGCATATCCTCTATCGAGCCGAATCTGCTGACGGATGAAATCATAGAATACGTGTCCCGTTCCTGGCGTTTCATGCCTCATTTCCATATACCGTTGCAGTCGGGCAGTGACGAGGTGCTGAAGCTGATGCGACGCCGTTACGATACCGCCTTGTTTGCCTCGAAGATAAAGAAGATAAAGGAAGTGATGCCCGACTCCTTTATAGGGGTGGACGTTATTGTGGGTACCCGTGGAGAGACGGAGGAGTATTTCGGGCAGGCTTATGAGTTTATCAAGAGCCTGGACGTGACGCAGCTTCATGTCTTCAGCTATTCGGAGCGTCCCGGCACGCAGGCCTTGAAGATAGACCACGTGGTGGCACCCGAAGAAAAGCACCGCAGGAGCCAGCAATTGCTGGAGCTTTCGGACGAAAAGATCCGTGCTTTCTATGCGCGCCATATCGGGCAGACTATGCCGGTGTTGCTGGAGCGTCCCAAACCTGGACTGCCGATGCACGGCTTCACTCCCAATTATATCCGTGTGGAAGTCCCCCATGATGCCGCATTGGATAACCGGCTCGTGTCTGTGCGCTTGGGCGATTTCAATGCCGGCGGCACTGCACTCTTGGGAACAATAGAATGAGGAATGCCTCCTTTGCAACTTATAACTTGTAACTTATAACTAACTGACGAAGTGAAATCAAAGATTGTCTATTGGCTGACTTATGCGGGCATGTGGCTTGTGGCACTTCTGCCTTTCCGGGCGCTTTATGCGTTGTCCGACGGGCTGTACTTCCTGATGCGCCACGTCGTGCATTATCGGAAGGAAGTCGTTCGCCGCAACCTTCGCAATTCCTTTCCGGAGAAGTCGGAAACCGAGTTGATGGAGATAGAGCGCAAGTTCTACCATTATATCTGCGACTATATGCTGGAAGAGGTGAAGATGCTGCGCATGTCTTTCGAGGAGCTTTGTCGCCGGATGGAGTATGATAATAAGGAAGAATACCTTGCCATGATAGAGAAGCATGGAGGCATTGTGCTGTTGATTCCCCATTACGCCAATTTTGAGTGGATTATAGGCATGGGGGCCATCATGCGTCCGGGCGACATCCCGGTGCAGGTGTACAAACCGCTAAGCAATAAGTATCTGGACGAGATGTTTAAGCATATCCGTGCCCGGTTCGGAGGATACAATGTGGCGAAACATTCCACGGCACGCGAAGTGATAAAGCTTCGCCGTGAAGGCAGGCGGATAGCCATCGGCCTGATTACGGACCAGTCGCCCAACCGCAACGAGGCTCATTACTGGACTACGTTCTTGAATCAGGACACCGTATTCATGGATGGTGCCGAGCGCATTGCCAAGCTGATGGACTTCCCCGTCTTTTATTGTGAATTGGAACGGACATCCAGGGGATATTGCAAAGTGCTCTTCGACCTGGTTACCGAAACTCCCAAGCAGACGGCGGATGGCGAGATAACCGAGTGCTTCGCCCGTCGTCTGGAGCAGACCATCCGGCGTGAACCGGCTTATTGGTTCTGGTCTCATAAACGCTGGAAAAATAAACGAAAAGAATCTGTGCAACATGGATAAGATTGCTGTTGTCATACTGAACTGGAACGGATGCGACATGCTCCGCTCTTTTCTTCCCTCTGTAGTCCGATTTTCGGAGGCGGACGATGCTGTGGTGTATGTGGCGGACAATGGTTCCACGGATGCTTCCGTGGCAATGCTCCGTCGCGAGTTTCCTTCTGTGCGCTTGATTCTGCTGGAAGAGAACCACGGTTTTGCCGACGGATACAACCTGGCATTGAAGCAGGTGGAGGCAGAGTATATAGTGCTGCTCAACTCCGATGTGGAGGTTACCGAACACTGGCTTGTCCCATTGGCAGGGTATATGGATGCCCATCCGGAGACGGCCGCCTGCCAGCCGAAGATACGCAGTTGGCGTAACAAGGGGCAGTTTGAATACGCCGGAGCCGCAGGAGGTTTCATCGACCGCTATGGCTATCCCTTCTGTCGTGGCCGCATCATGGGCGTGGTAGAAGAGGACAAGGGACAATACGACACGGTGATACCCATTTTCTGGGCTACGGGGGCGGCTCTGTTCATCCGTCTGGCAGATTACCGGGAAGCGGGTGGACTGGACGGACGTTTTTTTGCCCACATGGAGGAGATAGATTTATGTTGGCGGTTTCGTGCCCGCGGCAGGCAGTTGGCATGCGTACCGCAGAGCGTGGTGTTTCATGTGGGAGGGGCCACTTTGAAGAAGGAGAATCCGCGCAAGACTTTCCTCAATTTCCGTAATAACCTTGTAATGCTTTATAAGAATCTGCCGCAGGAGGACTTGGTTCCCGTGATGCGTGTGCGTGCGGTACTCGACTATACGGCAGCTCTCAGTTTCATGCTGAAAGGCCAGTTTCCCAATGCTTTGGCTGTGCTTCGTGCTCGCCGTGCCTACAGTTCTCTCCGCGCCTCATTTACAGCGTCCCGCAAAGAGAATTTGGAAAAAACTACGTTTGCCGCCATACCGGAACGGACAAAAAGCAGTATCTTGGCGCAGTTTTATCTGCATGGAAAGAAATTCTTTTCGCAATTATAAAAACTGTTGCCGTTTCTAATTGTTTATTAATCAAGTTTCGCAAGTTCAAGAACTAGCTTTCAGTGAACAAGTAAATAAGACTACAAGGCTTTTCTTTGTAATCACTTTAAAAAGCAAGATGACTGTTTATCCCTCCTTGTAGCCTTGTCAACTTGTTCACTGAAAGCATGCCGAAGACATGCGAAACTTAAATAATTAAAGGTTTTGGCTTATGGAAAAATTAGTTAGAAAGATTGGATTAGTGGCACACGACGCCATGAAGAAAGACCTCATCGAGTGGGTACTGTGGAACTCGGAATTGCTGATGGGGCATAAATTCTATTGTACGGGTACGACGGGTACCCTTATCCTCGCAGCGCTCCGGGAGAAACATCCTGATGTGGAATGGGATTTCACTATCCTTAAATCCGGTCCTTTGGGTGGCGACCAGCAGATGGGTTCGCGCATTGTGGACGGAGAGATTGACTATCTTTTCTTCTTCACCGACCCGATGACCCTTCAGCCGCACGATACGGATGTGAAGGCGCTGACCCGCCTTGCCGGTGTGGAGAACATCGTGTTCTGCTGCAACCGCAGTACGGCAGACCATATCATTTCCAGCCCGTTGTTTGTCGACCCGACTTATGAACGTACCGTTCCCGATTATAGCAACTATACCAAGCGGTTTGCGGATAAGCCGGTGGTGGCCGAAGCGGTGGAATCGGCAAAGAAGCGGAAACGGAAGAAATAGGCATTCATCGTGCTTCATATCCTTCACCTTTACAAAGAAGTGGCTGATTGACAGTGCTTTCTGGTGAAAGATGTTTGGACGAAAAACAGATAAGGTGAATGATGCTGAAGCTGATAAATTTAAACCGATTATAAAAGTTGCACATCCCTTGTGTCGGGTATGTGCAACTTTCTTATAGACTTTAGTTTTTGTGTCAGAATTGATAGCCTACGTTAAGCTGATAGCCGTAGTTGCGTAGGTTACACTGTTTCTGTACTTTCTTTATGGATTCGTAGTATTGGAGTGAAACGGTGTATCTGCCTGCTATCACTGCTTTCATGCCTCCCACCGCGCCATAATTCCAACGGCGGAAAGCGTCTATGGTAGCTTCATATTCATACGGAATGTCTGCTTCTGTCGGCACGATGTATGAATACCCGTCCATAGGTTTCCAATGATTGGTTTCTCCCATATAATAAGGGGTCTTTACGTCACACTTACCTGCATTGAAGTTGATGGAACCATAGATGCCCACGTAGGGTATCAGGCTGAGGCTTTTGCTGATACGAATGTTGTAGCCTATTTTTATAGGGATGTTCAAGTGGTTCATCTTTATTTCCGTATCAGGGAAGAAAGGTACGCTGGCATTGAACAGCTCCATGCTGCTTCGGGTCTGCATCCAGGTGAGTCCAGACATCAGCATCCAGTGGTGTTTGAACTCGTAGTCCACGGTTCCGCCCAATTGGAAACCGCCTCCCATACTTCCCACTTGTTCGGCTTTCGATTTATCGTTTTTGTAGTGCGACCAGTTTCCGCCGGCTTCAATGCCGAATTTTACTTGTTGGGCAGAGGCCTGCATACAGCAGAAGATTCCTCCTAGAATAAGAGTAGTGATTGCTTTCATTAATTTTGTAAATCAGTAATTATAGTTGGTTTATTGCATTTATAACTTCCTTGTTTGTCACAAGAAGCAAATGAGAGAAGTGCTGTTATGGGAGATTGCCGTTATAATATATGGTTTAATCTGTAGCTCGCTTGGTAGCTTTTATGCTAAACTCTATTACTCTTAAAAAATAACTAAGTCTTATTTCGTTCCGAACTCTCCATGTATTTCAATTATTTCTCCCGACTTTGTGTCATATAGTTTTCCATCGAGCTTACCTTCAATAATGTATGGGTGGCCGTCTTCCTGATAGGTCATTTCGGTAATTTCTACTTTGAAAGGCTCGTCCTGATGCGGAGTGTAGAGATGTGTTTTATCTGTGGAGGCTCTGATTTCGATAGCATCTACATTACACATAGTGTCGTAATTGGCATATTTGATAAAAGGCCATCCATTGGTTATTTGTCGCACTCCTATGTTGGGCTTGGCTAGCATAATGGTAATTACCTCTGTTTTTCGACCGTTGGCTTCAGCCGCATAACCAATATTGATGACGCATCCTTTTACACAATCCACAGTAGTTCCCCCGGTGTAGCCTTTACAGTAAACCACTTTGTTTATATGCGATTGATATATATCGTTTGCCAACGATATGCTTTTTCCTTTTACGTTTCCTTTGAAATATCCCCATCTTGAAAAATAGTTGCGCGGGTTGTCTACTTCTTCGTCTGCCTGGCATGAAGAAAGCAAGAGCATTCCCATAAATAGATAAGCGAAACAGGCGGGAAAAATCTTTTTGTTCATAGTTCTTTGTTTTTATTAAAGGCACATAAATTGCACATGTTCGATATATAGTATGTGCAATTTATGTGCTTGTTTAGTTATTATTTTAAAATGTCTTTAGGTAGTAAAGTAGCTTCTACTGTTCCATTAAAAACACTATATACGTTGTACAATCCATTGCTTTCACTTTTGATTATAGGATCGTGGTAAAAGAAAGATAGAACTCCCAAATTGTCAGAGCCTAATGTGGTACTAATTTCTGTGACTGTTGTAGTAGTCTTAGTACTTGAAATGCCATAACCCAATTTCGCAGTAAGCTTTATTTTGTCAATCTCTCCTCCTCCTTCTATGGAAAAGTCTGCTTTGTTGACAAATTCATTTACAATAGTTCTGCTTTCTTTTTTTTCTTGAGCATCATCATGTTCCTCAACGAATAAATGTATGACTAATGATTTGGAATACAAGTCCCAAGGTAATGTGAATACGCTGTTTTGGGTATATGAATGTTTGGCAGGATAATACCATTTTGATTTTAGATTCGCTGGATTTACGGAGTAGAAGTTCTTGGAGTGTCTGAAAGCAGTGCTGTTTTTATGTTTGACATGTATTTTTTCTATAGAGAATAAATCTCTTGGATCAACAGAGAATGTGAGTAGATGTTCCATCGCTTTGTCGTTATTGTCAGAGGCAATGTATGATTTAAAACGGAATTCGAACATTCCATCACTCCATATTTTTTTCATGATTTCATCATAGGTAAGGTATCTTTTTTCTTGTGTCGGAGTTTGTAGAGTGGGATCTACCTTATCTTGATCCGAAATTTTAGTGAATGCTTCCGGTTGTATTCTGAATCGATATAATTCTTCTCGAATATTTCTGTTTAAAATACCGGGTTTATTATCCTTGGTAATTCCATAGTAGATATAATCTCTTTGGTATGCTCCACGGATATTTTTAAGTTCATTCCAAGCTTCTACAATATTTGCTTTGAATTCACTTGAAGCAATTCCTATTGTCAGGTTTTCTGTTGGTTCTAAGGCATCGTCTCTTTCTGAGTGTCTTGTCGCTGGTTTATCAATTCTTTTGCTTCTGTCGTATGCATCGCTAATGAATTCATAGGTGATTTCGCCTGAACGGGTATTGATTGTTTTTATATTTAGGCGTTCGTTATTCTTTACTACAAGACAAGGGAACCCGGGTATATTTCCTTTTTCCATTTGCCCGATATTTTCCCCATTTTCATACATGGTGTCTCTTTCGTCATCACGGCATAATACTACAATTTCCTTATTGTTTGTATCCCATTTCTCGGCATTGAAGTTCCAGAAAAGTGTCAAGTCCGGAATAAGGATATTCAGGAGCAGCTGAGATTGTTCTATTTCAGTCAATTCATTTGGGGTGTTACAGTAAGAGAGAAGAATGTCCTTAAAACTTTTGCCATCAGTAACAATCTTGTCTTTTACTATTGGATAGAATATATCATAATCGTTATCAAATTGTTTAATAGCTTCTTTTTTTAAGAAATTGCGTACTTCGACGCTGCTGGAGGCTGCTTGGGATAAAAGTTTGGCAAATCTTAGTTGTGCTTCGGCTGTATTCAATTTTGATGTTTCGGCCGTAGCTTTTTCGTTTGTAGGAAGAAGGTTTTCCTCTTCTTGCGTACATGCAAACATGAAGAACATGCTTGCAAAGATAAATAATAATTTTTTCATTTTTTCTTTTCTCTTTTTTTGTTCGTTAATACTTTGGTTGATTATAGATATAGTGTTATTAATTCTCTTCCTCTAATGTGATTTCTCCCGTGATGTCTACGGTAGTAGAAGTCAACACTAAAGTATAAACGTGAGTTCGGGATAAGAACTTTATTTTTTTCAACCAAGCAAAAGACATAGAGTATTGGGCGGCCTGTCAA
>NZ_JAMZEE010000005.1:0-139051 GCF_024704895.1 Bacteroides muris (ex Fokt et al. 2023)
GAGAGCATGGAGGGAGTCAACTCAACGGAGGTGTCTTTTACAGAGTTCTCCTGTACAATGGCTTCATCCACCTGCTCTAGAAGGATGCGAACCTTATTCAGCAACCTTGTACGGTTCTTTTCGACTGTCTTGCGCCAGACAAAAGTATATTTGTTGGCCTTGGACTCAATCTTGGTGCCGTCGATATACTCCACGTCAAGACTGATGAAACCCTTATCGGCAAGGACAAGAACCAACTGCGTGAAAACGTTGTTTATCTCCTCCTTTACACGGTTACGGAAACGGTTGATGGTTATGAAATCCGGATGCTCATGACCGGCAAGCCAGATATAATGAATGTCACGCAAAAGAAGCTTCTCTATTCTACGACAGGAATAGATATTATTCATGTAAGCGTAGATAATTACCTTGAGCATCATTTTAGGATGATAAGCTGAGCGCCCCGTTTCTTTATAAAGCTTCTTGAAATTATCAAGATTGAGATTATCAACAACTGCATTGACTATGCGGACAGGGTCGTCCGCAGCTATGTTTTCATCAATTCTTTGTGGAAAAAGAACGGTTTGGTTGGGAATGTAAGGACGAAAATGTAACTTTGCCATAACGAAAAAAATGATGCCTAAAGTTACATAAACTTTGGGTAATAACAAAGCCTGGGCTTGGGAAAGTCCGGGCTTTGCGCATAAAAAAAGGTTGTGCCAGCATTTTGACACAACCTCCTTCAATCTAAAGATAAACCTTATCCCCTACTTCAGACATCCTTGCCAAGGAACTGAAAGGGCCTTGCAAGCAGACTGAAACGGCCTTACCAACCATACCCGTCCCGGCAGCCTCATGCAGGCGGTACCTCTTCCTCCAAAACCTATCCTCTGGAAGATATTGGAACTAAATATGAACGATTTCCGCCACTGTCTGCCATACAATTTTCCTATCTTTGCGTCAAAGATAAAATTGCATAAATTGTCATGAGAAAACTTATTGTAGCTACCTTGTTGCTAAGCAGCGGTACTTTGGTATCGGCACAGAAAAGGCCTGAAACACCGGCCACGTACAAACCGACAAAAAGCGAGATGTACCACAAAGGTTGGATAGACTTCAACAAAAATGGGGTAAAGGATGTGTACGAAGACCCGGCCGCTCCGCTCGACGCCCGCATAGAAAACCTCTTGCAGCAGATGACACTGGACGAGAAGACCTGCCAGATGGTCACTCTTTATGGATACAAACGTGTACTGAAAGACGACCTTCCCACCCCCGAATGGAAACAAATGCTGTGGAAAGACGGCATCGGCGCCATCGACGAACATCTGAACGGCTTCCAGCAATGGGGACTGCCGCCTTCGGACAACGAAAATGTCTGGCCCGCATCGCGCCATGCCTGGGCACTGAACGAGGTGCAGCGTTTCTTTGTAGAAGACACCCGTCTCGGTATCCCCGTAGACTTTACCAACGAAGGCATACGTGGCGTGGAGAGTTACCGTGCCACCAACTTCCCCACCCAATTGGGATTGGGACACACCTGGAACCGCGAACTGATTCGCCAAGTAGGACTCATCACCGGGCGCGAAGCGCGCATGCTGGGCTACACCAACGTCTACGCCCCCATCCTCGACGTAGGACGCGACCAGCGCTGGGGACGTTACGAGGAAGTTTACGGTGAATCCCCATACCTTGTAGCCGAACTGGGTATCGCGATGGTGCGAGGCCTCCAGCATAACCATCAAGTGGCCGCCACCGGCAAGCACTTCGCCGCCTACAGCAACAACAAAGGTGCCCGCGAAGGCATGGCGCGCGTCGACCCGCAAATGTCACCGCGAGAAGTGGAAAACATACATATCTATCCCTTCAGACGGGTCATCCGGGAAGCCGGACTGCTGGGCGTAATGAGTTCGTACAACGACTACGACGGCATTCCCATTCAAGGCAGTTACTACTGGCTCACCACCCGCCTGCGCGGTGAAATGGGCTTCCGCGGCTATGTAGTATCCGACAGTGATGCCGTAGAATACCTCTACACCAAGCACGGCACCGCCAAAGACATGAAAGAGGCCGTCCGTCAAAGCGTGGAGGCCGGACTGAACGTACGCTGTACATTCCGTTCTCCCGACTCCTTCATCCTTCCCCTCCGCGAACTGGTAAAAGAAGGCGGGCTGAGTGAAGAAGTCATCGACGACCGTGTGCGCGATATCCTCCGGGTAAAGTTCCTCGTCGGCCTGTTCGATGCTCCCTATCAGACAGACCTTGCCGGTGCCGACCGTGAAGTGGAAAAAGAAGAAAACGAAACCATCGCCTTGCAGGCATCCCGCGAGTCCGTCGTTCTGCTGAAGAATGCCGGTGGACTGCTGCCTTTGGACATCAACTCCATCAGGAAGATTGCCGTATGTGGTCCCAACGCCAATGAAGAAGGCTACGCGCTGACCCATTACGGCCCCCTTGCCGTGGACGTTACTACCGTACTGGAAGGCATTCAAGAGAAAACGAAAGGCAAGGCAGAAGTGCTCTACGCCAAAGGCTGTGACCTGGTAGACGCCCACTGGCCCGAAAGCGAAATCATAGACTACCCGCTGACCGAAGAAGAACAGAGCGAAATAGACAAAGCGGTGGAAAACGCCCGTCAGGCCGATGTTGCCGTAGTGGTCTTGGGTGGAGGACAACGCACCTGCGGCGAGAACAAGTCGCGTAGCAGCCTCGACCTGCCCGGCCGCCAACTGCAACTGCTCCAAGCCATACAAGCCACGGGTAAGCCCGTCGTACTGATACTCATCAACGGACGCCCGCTGTCCGTCAACTGGGCAGACAGGTTCGTCCCAGCCATTCTCGAGGCCTGGTATCCCGGCTCCAAAGGCGGAACAGCCCTTGCAGACATCCTCTTCGGCGACTACAATCCCGGCGGAAAGCTGACTGTGACATTCCCCAAGACCGTAGGCCAGATTCCCTTCAACTTCCCCTGCAAGCCTTCTTCACAGATAGATGGCGGCAAGAATCCGGGCCCCGACGGTAACATGTCGCGTATCAACGGAGCGCTCTACCCCTTCGGATACGGCTTGAGCTACACTACATTTAAATACTCCGACCTCGACATCAGCCCCAAAGTCATCACCCCGAACGAATCGGCCACCGTCCGTCTGAAAGTGACCAATACCGGAAAACGTGCCGGAGACGAAGTGGTGCAACTCTATATCAGAGACGTAGTGAGCAGCATCATCACCTACGAAAAGAACCTTGCAGGCTTCGAGCGTGTCCATCTGGAACCGGGCGAGACGAAGGAACTGTCATTTACCATCGACCGCAAACACCTGGAGCTTCCGGATGCCGACATGAAATGGATAGTGGAACCGGGTGACTTCGTACTCATGGCAGGCGCCTCGTCCGAAGACATCCGGCTGAACGGGACGCTGACCGTAGAAGATTATCAGACGCGAGCCAAAGCCGTCGAAGCCCAAAAACCGGCAAAGCGTGTGAGCGCCAGCACCAACCAGGAGGATGCCGAAAACGTGCTTGATGGAAAAATCAATACCGTATGGCAAGGAAATAAAGGAGATTATATTACCTTTGCCTTGAAGAACGGAGTCAAGGCAGACAAAGTCGCCATAGCCTTTACACGCGACAACAACCTGCCGGCAACTTTCGAAATCCAGCTCTCGGGCGGTGGCGGACAGTTCCTTACCGTATACTCGGGTACCGTCGGCGAATACGGCAAGCTGATTTCCTATCCGTTCAAAGGAACTACTGCCAGCGACCTCCGCATCGTGCTGAACGATGACCGCGTCGGTGTGGCGGAAGTAAAATTTTAACGTGCTAAAAATAATGAAAACACTTCTTTTCTGTATGCTCGGATTAGGTCTGACTGCATGTGGCTCTTCTCCAAAGAACGCTCACAGTAACCAAGACGAACTCGCCATGCTGGTGGGTACTTATACCAATGGTTCAAGCAAAGGTATCTATACTTTCCGCTTCAACCAAGAGACGGGAACGGCAGTTCCGCTCAGTTCAGCGGCATTGCCCAATCCCTCCTACCTCGTCCCCTCGGAAAATGGCAAATTTGTCTATGCCGTCAGTGAAATGAACAACAGTACAGCAGCCCTCAGTTCCTTTTCCTTCGACAAAGAAACGGGAGAACTGCGCCTGCTGAACACCGTCCCCACCCTCGGCGCCGACCCCTGCTACGTGGCCACCAATGGCCGGGAAGTGTTGACAGCCAACTACAGCGGGGGAACCATGTCCGTCTTTCCTTTACAGAAAGACGGTACTTTGGTCCCTGCAGACACCCTCTTTCAAGGCGAGGCCACCGGGCCCGACACCATACGGCAAGCAACTCCCCACATCCATTGCACTGTCTTTTCACCGGACAGAAAGTATATATTCGCCACCGATTTCAGCGCCGACCGCATCCTGCGGTTCGTCGTGCACCCCAACAATCCTATTCCTCAGACTTCCCCGGAAGCCGTTGACATTGAGGCGGATTCCGGTCCGCGCCACCTGACATTCAGCCCCGACGGAAAATTTGCCTATCTCATCACCGAGTTGTCCGGCAAAGTCATTGCCTTCAGCTACAATGACGGCCGCCTGAAACAAATACAGACCATTACAGCCGACACCGTAGCTGCCCGCGGAAGCGCAGACATCCACCTCAGTCCGGACGGGAAATACCTCTATGCCAGCAACCGGCTGAAAGAGGACGGCATTGCCATCTTTGCCGTGAACCCCGAAAACGGGACTCTGGCAAAGGTGGGGTATCAGCCAACCGGCATCCATCCCCGTAACTTCAACATTACGCCCAATGGCAAATACTTGCTTGCCGCCTGCCGTGACAGTAATGTCATTCAAGTATATAAACGAAACGGAGTTACCGGACTCTTGGAAGACACCCATCAAGACATTGTGGTCGACATGCCGGTTTGCATACAGTTCGTCAGCTCTGTTAATAATTTATAAAGCAATATTTAGCAAAGATAACTTCATTAACTTTGTCCCTCAGCTAAATCCGTCTAAACGAATGTACATTATGAAGAAGAATATATTGATGCTCTCAGCTCTGTTCTTGTCTACCACTGCCATAGCACAAACAGACGTAACCGCCGGCGTGATGCGTGGCAAAGACTACGGGATAACCTATATGTTGCCCAAAACAGAAATAGAAATCGTATTGCAAGCCACCAAGCACACCTACACTCCCGGAGAATTTTGCAGATATGCCGACCGCTATCTGCGTCTCAACAACGTATCTGCCGAACCGGAAGAGTTCTGGACACTGGATAAGATAGAAACCCGTATAGCCGGTGTACCGGATAAGGACAACGTCTATTTCGTCAAAATGAAAGACAAGACCGTGGCACCCCTTATGGAGCTTACTGAAGACGGGATTGTACGCTCCATCAATATTCCGTTCAGTGGCAAGCCGACTGCCAAGATGCCTGAAACCAAAAACACCGAAAGCAACATTGACCCACGCAGTTTTCTGACAGAAGAAATACTGATGTCCAACTCCAGTGCCAAGATGGCCGAGCTGGTGGCCAAGGAAATTTATAGCATCCGTGAAAGCAAGAACGCCCTCCTGCGTGGCGAAGCAGACAATATGCCCAAGGATGGCGCCCAGCTCAAGCTGATGCTCGACAATCTGAACCAACAGGAAACGGCTATGACAGAAATGTTCTCGGGCAAAACAAAGAAAACCCCTAAGACATTCACCATCCGGCTGACGCCTAAAGAGATGAAAGATGAGGTGGCTTTCCGTTTTTCCCGAAAGCTGGGAGTGGTGGCCAATAATGACCTTGCCGGTGAACCGTATTATATCAGCGTCACCGACCTCAAAAGTCCCGATGTGCCTGCAGCCGAGGAAGGCAAAAAGAAAGTGGACGGTGTGGCCTATAATCTTCCGGGAAAGGCGCAGGTTACATTAGTATATAACAATAAGAAATTGTTTGATGACCAACTTCCCATTACCCAATTCGGCAGCGTAGAATATCTCGCACCGGTGCTATTCAACAAGAATTCGACCATCAAAGTGCTGTTTGATACGGCAACGGGAGGATTGATAAAAGTGGATAGGGAATAAAGGGATTCTAATCCCGAATTGTCAACTGGATAAATCCATCCTTACGCAACTGCATTACGTAGGTGGTGACTCGGGGAATATAATTCTCTCCCTCCCCAAAGTGCCCGGCAAGCAAAGAGATGATTTCGCGCACGGTACGCTGTCCGTCTATCAGATTCCAGACGGCTGTACCGTGTTCTTCAAGCCTCACACGGATGTCAGGAGACATCCCCTTCGGCAATAACAAACGACGCATCCATTCGTATTTAAACCGTGGATAGGCGAGTACAGCGTACTCACCTTCCCATTCGGTTGTTATATGTCCGCAGCGAACCGGAACAGCGTCCAACAGACTTACTTTTCCCTCGGGTATTTCCATCATACAATATCCGCTTTTCCTATTATTTCTGAATATTAGGTTCTTCCAGCTTGTAACCATACTTCTTGTCTGCCTTTTTCAGCAATAGGGCCACTACAAGGGACAAACAGGCAATGCCGGTAAAAATACACATCGGAACCATATAGTCATACATATTCGTTCCATCAGGTTTCTTACCGGATATACAATAGGCATCAAGCACCCATCCAATCAATGTAGGAATACCCCAAAGACCGATGTTCTGGATAAAGAAAATCAATGCGTACGCCGTACCCAGCTGGCTTACTGGGAATATCTTGGCCACAGCCGGCCACATGGCAGAAGGTACCAGCGAGAAGGCAATACCCAAAATTATCATCAGCACAATAGCTACCAACCAATAGTTTATATCGGGAATAGCATAAATGAAATGCACACATATCAGCATGGCCGAACCCAGCAGCATGATAGATGCGGACTTGCCCCGTTTGTCAATGAAACCACCAAAGACCGGAGTCAGAATCAGCGCCCCCAGTGCCGGAAGTCCGGCAAATGTACCGGCCACATTCTCATTGATACCGTATTTGATAATCATCAACTCGGAAGCAAACTTCTGGAATGGGAATACACAAGAATAGAACAATACGCACAGCAATGCTATCAGCCAGAAACCGGGATTGACCAGAATATTCTTCACATCCTTAAAGGAGAACTTCTCTTCCTCATCTTCCGCACCGGCAGCAATGGCAGCAACTTCCATCTGTCTGTCCAGCTTCTTGTCCATCACTGCAAAGATGAAGAAAGCAACCATACCGCCCAACAGCAGCACCAAGCCCAACAACACCGGTGTGGAAATACCGAAAGCACGGGCCAGAGGAATGGCTACGGCATAACCGGCCTGCGAACCGATACGCGCCAAAGCAACTTGTACGCCCATAGCCGTGGCAAGCTCTTTTCCCTTAAACCACTTGGCTATGATTTTGGAAACTGTAATACCGGCAACCTCAGCTCCGACCCCAAAAATGGAATAACCGGCAAAAGCAACGAACACACCGGTTTTATAGCCAAATATCTCATTGATTCCGAATAAAGTCGCATCAGCACCAGCAAGTCCCGTCATTGCGTAGTATTCAAGTGCTGTACCACCTACCATCAGGATAGTTGCCAGCTTTCCGGTGAAACGGATGCCAAAACGGTCGAGGATTAATCCTCCCCAAATCAACATCAGGAAAAAAACATTCAGGAAACTATAACCACCGGTAAAGAATCCGAAATCGGTACTGGACCAAGCCAAGTCCGTTTCCAACATTGTCTTCAACGGTGCTACCACGTCATTTACATAATAAGCTGCCATCATCGTGAAGGCAACAATCACCAATGCTCCCCAACGGGTAGCCTTGGAATCATCCAATTTAAGTTTGAGTTGTTCTGTCATCGTACTATTTAGATTTCAATTTATTAATCAAATCACATTAATTGCTGACAAAGGTAAATAAATACTTCATTAAAACGAAAAAAAGGTTGATACCTTTTCAGTATCAACCTTTCTCTTATTTTTCCAAGCGGGAATCATCCGAAATATCCCTTATCTTATTCTGCCGCAGGGGCCTCTGCTGCAGGAGCAGGAGCTTCTGCTGGAGTTGCAACTGCAGGGGCTTCCGATTGCGGAGCTTCTGTACCTACGGGCATGTTATAAGGATTAGTTTTTTCTTCTTGTTGCGCCTGTTCCAGAATCACATCACCGCCCTTGCCTGTGGAAGAAGGAATAGTGTAAGCAGAAACAATACTGAAGACTACCATGACAGCAGCCAGAGTCCAGGTTGCTTTTTCCAGAAAATCCGTAGTCTTGCGCACACCCATAATCTGGTTGGATGATGAAAAGCCTGATGCCAGACCGCCTCCTTTAGAATTTTGAATCAATACAATGAAGCACATCAGCACAGACACAATCAGCATTAAGATAATTAATAATAAATACATTTTGTTATTTTGATTTAGCGTTAATAATCAATTTCTCCAAAAATCTGATTTGGTCTGCAAAGTAAGCATTTTTTTTTGGATAATTCAAACTTAATTTTTTAATAATTTCAAGTGCCTTGTCATATCGGTGCTGTTTTATATAGATTTTGGCTAAAGTTTCCGTAAAACAGCTATCGTCCAACTCTTCCGTTACCGGCGATACAGAGGGCTCTTCCTCTTCTTCAGTCTCTTCCTCCTTCTCTACAAGAAACCCCCTTCTCGTATCAGAAGCATCCGAAAACTCACTCTTTTGGATAAAATCATCTATCAATTCATGCCCGCGCAGTTTAGGTACTTCCGGCTCATCTTCCGCATTCACATCGGATTCTTCCTGCATTAAATAGGCCGTATAATCTACCGCATAATCCAGCTCCGTATGCTGTGAATGCTCTTCAGGAACAGTAGCCAAAAATGCATCAATCAAGGAAAGAGTACGGTCCACACTCGGCTCTTTCTCAGAATTGCCGGAAAAAAGCGACGAAGCCTTCCGGGATTTCAAGGTATAGCGGTCACCCTCTATAAGGTAAAACAACACACGACGGTCTGCCACATACAACAGGGACTTGCGCAACTCCGCGCCAAAGTTGATATCGTGCAGAAGATAGAGGTTTTTCAGATAGAGCAAACGGAGTGACTGGAAATAAGGATAACGTGCCATCAATGTGCGTAGCTCGTACAAAGTATCCCTATTCAGCGTCTCGGGATGCTGAATCCATTGTTGCAAATGGGTAGATGTCATAAGTTTACCAGTTAGCTACAGTTGCATTGAAAATCTGTTCGGCAATATCCTTCACCATCAAGGTTATCAGCTGATCCTGCACTTCGGTTAACAATTTTGAGGAATCATAGGTCTGAAAAGCCGAGAACTGCTGTTCGAAATCCTCCTCATGGTTCGTGTTGTTGGTGTAGCGCACATTGACTGTCAGTGTCACCTTCACCTTCGAAGAATAGCCGCTGGCATCCACCGATTCATTATATTGGTTGTAGCCGGTGATTTCTCCGTCTATGTCCAAGTCTCCGCCGGAGTTCACCAGTTGCAGACGGGTCTGCTGAATGAACATATCCTTCATTTTCTGGTTAAACTCTGTTGCCAGCGGTGCATATACATACTCTGCCCGGTTCTGGAAATCGGCTATGGAAATCGTTTTTACCTTTGTATAGTCAATAGAACTTATCGGGGCAAGTCCTAACTTCATACTACACGAATTCACCAAAAATGACAAGCTTGCCAACAAGAAAGCAAATGCCGCTTTTTTAATCCAATCCATATTCTTTTATCTTTCTGTATAACGTACGCTCAGAGATATTCAAATCTTGAGCCGCACTTTTACGCTTGCCATGATGCTTGTCAAGCGCCTTACGTATCATTTCTTTCTCCACTTCATCCAAAGAGAGTGATTCCTCCACATATTCTTCCGTATCCTGAAAATCATCGTCCACCGGAGTAACCGGCTTTACCGAAGGATGTATAATGGTAGGGACACTGGACGTCACCGGAGGCACCACCGTCGACGCAGCCGGTGCATAATAAGCCGACGCAGCAACCGCCGAATTGGCTACAGTTCCCCTTTCAGCCATAATCTCATGCACCAGCTTTTTCAAATCCGTTACATCTTGACGCATATCAAACAGAACCTGATAAAGAATTTCCCGTTCACTCCCGAAGCTCTTGTCTTCCTTCACTCCAAACAGGGCAGGCAGGCGCTGTATGTTGTTCTGCTCAGGCAGATAACCCTTCAGTATGGATGCATTGATTTCACGATTAGTCTCAATAATGGATATCTGCTCGGTGATATTCTTCAACTGGCGCACATTACCCGGCCATGAGTAGCCCAGCAACACTTGCTTACCGTCTTCCGTCAGCTGAATGGCAGGCATACGGTATTTCTCCGCAAAGTCCGAAGCAAACTTGCGAAACAGCAGCACAACGTCCTCACCGCGTTCGCGCAATGGAGGAACCTGAATAGGTACTGTGTTCAAACGGTAATACAAGTCTTCACGAAAACGTCCGTCAGCAATAGCTTGTGTCAAGTTTACATTGGTAGCGGCAACAATACGCACATCGGTCTTTTCTACCTTAGAAGAACCTACTTTAATGAACTCACCGCTCTCAAGCACACGCAACAGGCGTGCCTGGGTAGGCAAAGGCAATTCGCCGACTTCATCAAGGAAGATTGTTCCGCCATTGGCTTCACCGAAATACCCCTTCCGTTCACCGATAGCACCGGTAAACGCGCCTTTCTCGTGACCAAACAGTTCTGAATCGATTGTCCCTTCGGGAATGGCCCCACAGTTCACGGCAATATACTGTCCATGCTTGCGCCGGCTGTACTGGTGTATTATCTGCGGAAAGCTCTCCTTTCCCACACCGCTCTCTCCGGTAATCAGTACAGACAAGTCGGTAGGCGCTACTTGGATAGCGATATCAATGGCACGCATCAACGCTTCGTTGTTACCGATGATGCCAAAACGTAATTTTACTTGTTGTATTTCCGCTTTTGTCATTCTACAAATCTTCTTCTACACTATCGAGTTTCAATTTGTCGCTATCGTCACGTTTCTCGTAATATTGCTTGCGCAACGGGTTTGCATGTGCCTCTTTCTCACGCTGGCGATTACGAAACACATCTATAGCTACATAAATAGCTTGCCGGAATGAATCTTCAGAGGCTATTCCTTTCCCTGCAATATCGTAGGCTGTACCGTGAGCAGGCGAAGTGCGTATCACTGGCAATCCGGCAGTGTAGTTCACGCCCTCGTCCATAGCCAATGCCTTGAACGGTGCCAGCCCCTGATCGTGATACATGGCCAATATACCGTCAAAGTGAGTAAAGTTATCTGAACCCACAAACCCGTCTGCCGGATAAGGGCCATAGCAAAGTATACCCTTAGCAACCATTTCGTTGATGGCCGGAATGATTATCTCCTGCTCTTCAGTACCCAGCAATCCGCCGTCTCCTGCATGCGGATTCAACGAAAGCACTGCAATACGCGGTGCTCCGATAGCAAAATCCTGCTTCAAGGAGCGGTTGAATATCTTCAGTTTTTCTTGTATCAGTTCTTTGGTGATGCTCCCAGCTATCTCTTTGACGGGAATATGTCCAGTCACCAATGCCACCCGGAAATCATCTTTCATCAGAATCATAAGGGCCTTCTCGCCATCTCCCAGTTTCTGTTCTATATACTCCGTATGCCCAGGGAAGGCAAACTCCTCCGACTGGATGGTATGCTTGTTGATGGGGGCTGTGACAATCACGTCTATTATACCCTCTTTATACTCCTCAATAGCTTTTTCCAGTGCACCAAGTGCAGCTTTACCTGCTTCAACGTCAGGTTTAGAAAACTCAACCTTTACTTCATCATCCGTACAGTTCACTACACTCAAGCGATTAGGATCCGCTTCGGAAGCGGAGTTGACGATACTGAAGTTGATAGGCAGGTCTAATGATTTACGATGATAAGCTGCCACCTTAGGCGAACCGTAAATAATCGGCGTGCACAATTCCAGCATCACCGGGTCTGCAAATGTCTTTAAAATCACTTCATACCCTACACCATTAATGTCGCCTTGTGTAATGCCGACTCTTATTTTGTTGTCTTCCATTTTTATCACTTATTATTAGTAGTATCTTTTGCGGTTATGCCTACCGGAATTTCCGCATCTTCCTGCTTGCTGCCAGGCAGTCTCAAGGTATAGAGCGAAGCCTCCATCTGGCGTACCAGATTACGTTTCATTTTATCAGGTGAGTAAATAAATATTTCCGATACGATAATTCGTTGGTTGGCTTTGTCCAAACGTACATGCGATACGAACGGGCCGCCCATAAAGTCGCCCTTCACACGCCACAAACCGCGGACCTCGAGTGCATAGTCACCCTGCACACTGATAGGACGTACGTCAGTCATCAAAGAATCCGTCGACATATACATGCCTTCTTGGGCACCCGGGATATTGATTTTCATCACGGAATCGCGCTTATGAACAAAATATTCTTTAGTAAACGTATCCTTATCCGTATAAGGATAAGAGTAGATTACAAAATTCTGGTCGCCGGTAGCCGCATTCGTACCTGCCCAGAAGAAGTTCTCCCCCTCCTTGGTAGATGTCAGTTCTCCAGGCACCCATACATCGCAATCAAACAAGCTCTTCACCTTCGTTGCTATATAGTCGCTATGCTTGTCCTTCAATACTGAAATCTGACGGTTCATTTCCGCATGGGTAAAGAAATCAATGATTACCTGCCTGTTCTCCTCCACAAAGTTCTCGAATGAAGCCTCGTCCGGTGCCTGAATAGTGAGAATAGACTGGGGAGCAGCATATACATTCCTTGCATACTTGAATTTAGGCTGAGTATAGAGATTCTTGTTCACATCAACAATAATGATATTGCGAATCAGTTTCAAAGTGGCATCATAATTGGAAGGGGCAGTATACATGATTCGGAATGAACGTTCTGACTGGGGAAGCCCCGGAACATCAGAATCAAGCACATCGAAAAGCGCCCTACCGGCAGGACGTTCCCACAGACCGGGATCAACCACTACCAGGACTTCATACGCACGACCACTGGAAGTCGGAGTAAACATACCCTTTTTGCCACCACCACAAGCAGAAAAAAGCGTCAGTATAAGAACCATACTTAAATAAAACACGTGCTTTCTCATATCTTTATCACTTTTAGTTTTTCACAAAGCTACGAAGAATACACAGTATCCTCCTTACCTAAATTAATAATTTATATTAATTCTTCTTTATTCTCCTCCTGCTTTGCAGTAGATAACATGCCACAAGCGGCAAATATATCCTCTCCACGCGATGACCGTATAGTGGTAAACAGGCCATGCGAAGTCAGATAATCACGGAACGCAGTCATGGTTTCCATATCAGCCCCTTCAAGATTCACTCCAGGTATGGCATGAAAACGAATCAGGTTAATCCTGCAGTCCAGCCCGCGCAACAACTTCAGAAGTTCCTTTGCATACGGTAACGAGTCATTCACACCTTTGAAAACAATATATTCAAAAGATAGTCTGCGCTGTTTGCTAAAATCATAGTTTCTTAACATTTCCACAATCTCCGTGATGGAGAAGGCCTTCTCTGCCGGCATCAGTTCGCGACGTTGCAATGGTATCGGCGAATGAAGGCTGATAGCCAGGTGGCAGTCCGATTCCTCAATAAAACGCTGCAAGCCTTTCTTTAATCCCACAGAAGAAAGTGTAACACGCTTGGGACTCCACGCATACCCGTAAGAAGAGGTCATTATTTCCAGCGCTTTCAAGACCTCGTCCAGATTATCAAGCGGTTCGCCCATACCCATCATTACCACATTGGTCAGTTTGTCCCTTTCGGGCAAGGAATTGATTTGGTTGATAATCTGGTTGGATGTCAGATTGGCGGTAAAACCCTGCTTGCCGGTCATGCAGAATTTGCAGTTCATTTTACAGCCTACTTGGGAAGAGACACAAAGCGTAGCCCGGTCTCCGTCGGGTATATAGACAGCTTCCACAAAATGTCCCTCGCCTGCCCGATACAAGTATTTCACCGTACCGTCTAAAGAGCGCATGGCATCTACCGGCGCTTCGGCGCCTACCTCACAGATTTCTTTCAGCAATTCCCGATGTTTCAACGAAAGATTGCTCATCTCGTCTATAGAAGTCACTTTCTTGTCATACAGCCAAGAAGCTATCTGCCTGGCAGAGAAACCGGGCATTCCCAGATTCTTCACCACATTCTGCAATTCAGAGAGCGTCAAGCCCAATAGAGGTCGTTTCTGCATATCTTTTTTCATTAAGAACAAAACTCTTTCAAGATTGCAAAGGTAGGAATAAAGTTGCACAAAGGCAACGGAGAATATGGAAAATGAAATGTATAGACAACGAAAAAAGCCGCCCGGAAATACCGGACGGCTTTTCAATATGGGCTTTCTATTCTTAGAAGAATAAATAACGTTGGTCTTTTACGTTGGCTTTCAGATACAAGTCGTTGATGAACTGGCTTGCCATGCGTGCATGCATGTTGGCCAAGTTAGCCTCTTCCGTTTCCTTGTTGAATGTTTCGTTCAGTTTCTCTTTTGCATAAGGTTGAAGAACAAACACACCACCGTTGCCTTTGATAGGAGCGCTCAGCTTGTTCACCTCGGCAATAGAAGCGTAAGCGCCTACCAGCGGTTCACTGCTACGCAATGCCGGGATATAGGCAGGAGCCGAGAAAGTGACGTGCTTTACAGAATCACTGACAGCATTTGCCATATTCTTGTACTGCTCGAACGAAGTTGCGTTGGCAGCCTTCATGTCAGCCATAATCTTCTCAGCTTTCTTGTCACGGAGAATTTCAGCTCTCAACTGGTCCTTTACCAAAGCCAGTGGACGATAACCTTCAGGAACAACACTTGCAACACCTACTACCAGCATACGGTCGCTCTCGCCACATTCGTACAAACCGGAAACTTCACCCGCTTTTGCCTCAAATGCCCATTTCAAAGCATCTTTGGTACCCCTGATACCACCGATACCATGTTCTGAACTGTACAAGTCTGCTCTATCCAGCAACTTATAACCGGCATCTTCCGCATTGGCAGTCATTTTTTCTAAAGTATTGTTTGCAGCGATAAACTGGCTGAACTCATTGTATGCCTTACTGTAAGTTTCCTTACTGAATTCTACCGGACGCTTGACAACGGCTACCTTATATTTATTCTTGACGGCTTTCTTATTGGTTACCTCCAAAATGATATTTGCCTGTCCTAAAGCCAGATTAGTCAGTTCATTCTGTCCCAAAGTCGTAACAGCAGTAATATATTTCAAGTTATCGCCATCAATCTGCGCACCTTCGTAATTAGCAGAGGAAATCCAAGTAGGCTCACCGGTCTGGCCATACTTCTTGGCGATTTCCGCAAAACCGGCACCACCCTTAATAGCATTGTAGATACTGTCTGCCAAAGTCTTTGTCTTTTCCGCATCTTCAGCAACTACCTGAATCTGGCGATACTCAATAGAATCCGGCATGGAAGCAACAGCCAACTTCTTGAAAGAGTTGAGGGTATTGTCCGATACATTATAATAAGGTCCGAATACGCCACCCACTGCAACAGAATCCAGACGAGCCGCCACATCGGCAGGCAGAGATTTAGTTGTATAAAACAAATCGGTGTAAGAAGTCTCAGAACCGGTAGAACGGATGAAAGTAGTATAATCAGAAGGATTGGCAGTAAGTTGTTCGGTGTATTCCTCCATTTCCTTTTGAAGAGCAGCTCTGTCTTCCGCACTTGCAGTAACTTGTACATCAATGAACTTGATATTGCGAGTTTCCACATATTGCTTGAACAGTTCTTTCTTCTTGTCGTATGCAGCCTTCAAATCGGAATCCTTGATAACGATAGTAGAATCAACAATAGAAGAATAGGGAACTGCAGCAAGCAGCAAATCTGACTGATCCACTCTTGCATCAAAAGCATTTTGTGCTTCTACCGGATTGGAAAAAAGGGACTTTGTAATCAAAGCCTGATACTTTTCCTGAAGACGTGCCTGGATAAGAGTCTTTTCGAGGAAAGACCAGAACTTGTACATGGATTCATAGTATTCCACATATTGTGAAGGCATCTGTGCCTTATTCATTTTTGAATAGTCCACCAAGAACTTCTTCAACATATCCTTATCAAACGCACCGGTCTGAGGATTACGGAACGGAGTCTGTTGCAGCATCGGATGCACACCGGCATTAATGATGGCCTGAATCTCAGCCTTCGACACAACCAGACCGAGCTTCTTTGCTTCCTTTTCAATCAGCTTATTATTGACGTATGTTCTCCATACTTCATCTTTGATTTGGTTTGTCTGCTCATCGCTCAATGCACTGTTGCCACTGGAGAACTTGATGACTTCTGTATATTCTTCTACCAATGTCTGAAAATCCTGAGCGGAAATTGATTCCCCGTTCACTTCACCTACGTCTTGTGACTGGTGTGGCTGAAGCACTTTCCACGCATCACCTGCGATGAAAGCAAACAGCGCCAAACCAATAACAATCACCAATAAAGGTCCTTTAGACCGAATGTTTTGTAATGTTGCCATTTTAGTTAATATGATTTATTTGTTTATTATTATTTTTCCTAACATGTTCATTTTAGCGCACGAAGATACAAAAAATGCTAATACGCATCCATTTATTCTTTAAAAATTTGCGCCTAAATGAAATTATTCGACAACTTTCAGTCTCACCAACTCTATTTTAGTGGCTGTCACCTTAATTATTTTGAACTGATAGTTATCTACTTCAATCACTTCATGCAGTTTCGGAAAGCTTTGATAGCGGTTCAGAATCAGACCGCCCACAGTCAGATAATCATCCGATTCCGGCAAGTCAATCCCGAAGGTTTCATTTACTTTTTCTATTTCCAGACGTGCCGAAAGCACATATTCATGTTCACCCAGCTGCTTACATACATAGGACGTATTATCATGCTCATCCTCAATATCGCCGAAAATCTCTTCCACCAAGTCCTCCAAAGAGACGATACCCGCCGTACCGCCGAATTCATCGACCACTACAGCAATGGTTTTTTTCTGCTGCATAAACAATTTCATCAGTTTATGAGCCGACATCGTTTCAGGCACAATGGGGACTTCCTTCACGTTGTTCCTCCAGTCCACCGGATTTCTGAACATCTCTGACGAATGAATATATCCCACCACATTATCTATATTTCCATCATATACTATGATTTTGGAAATACCCGACTCCACAAAAAGACATTTCAATTCTTCCAATGTAGTGGTCAGGTCTACAGCTACCACCTCTGTACGCGGCACAATACAGTCACGTATCTTTATATTCGAAAAATCAAGCGCATTTTGGAATATCTTGACCTCTGCATCCAGTTCTTCCTCGCTTTCGGCATTCTCTATACTCGACTGGATGAAGTAGTCCAAATCCACTTTACCAAAAGCCTTGGCTGACGCCTCCTTGTTTACTTTCATTCCAGACACCCGAAGGAACAGATAGGACAATCCCGATGCAAACTTTGAAATAGGAAAGAGAATGACATAACATATAAATAAAGGAATAGCGCACACCCTCAGCATCAGATTGGGATTAATTTTAAACAAAGTCTTTGGTAAAAACTCACCGGTCACCAAAATAATAAGAGTGGAAATTATAGTCTGTACCAACACCATTACGAAATGGTTGGAAATAATTCCGGCAAGGAGATTCACCTCTATGAGCTGCGCCATCAGGATACCGTAAATGACAAGTGCAATGTTGTTACCTACCAGCATGGTCGAGATGAAGTTGTTCGGATTGCGAAGGAAATAGGAAATGATACAGGAAGTGACGCCAGCCTTCCTTTCCATCTCAAAGCGCAGTTTATCTACGGAAACAAAAGCAATCTCCATCCCCGAAAAGAAGGCGGACAAAGCCATGGTTATCAATAAAAAAATAACGGTATCCATTTTATCAATTTATGGTATCAGTCTGCAAGCTGTCGGTCGCAGCAGTTTCCTCGTCAACATAAAAGATGCCCTCCGGCTTGCGAATCGTATAAACAGTCATTTGCTGATTGGATTCAAAACCATGTCCCATAATGATACGGTCAGGCTGCTCGATACGGATAAATTCATCCGAATAGATTCTTTGTGCCCGCTGGTCCCAATACAGCAACTCTGTATCAAACTGCTCACCTTTCAAATTCTGTATATGTACATTTCCCATCAGTTTCCATAATTCTTCCTTATTAAAGAAATAGGCTGTATCGGCCTTGATACTTGCCTCCACTTGGAAGATAGAGTCAAACTTCTCCAAATAAACCCCCTTTTCAAAAGCCCAGTAAGGAGGATTTTTGCGGTCAAAAACCAGCCACTCTTCCGTATTGATGCGATAACGTGTCACACCGGAATCGGACACCAGCGTAGTCACTCCGCGGGTGTCCATCACCGCCATAGAATCACGCTCGGTAATGGCATCGCCCAGTTCCTTTTTCTTTCCGGAACATGAAGAAAATAAAAGAAGCATAACCACTGCCCCAAGGACAATGGTTATGCTCACATTTTTATGATAAACAACGTTGATGAGTTGTAGCAACATGGTTTTTATCTGATAGTTGTAGATTCACCTATCCATCCGCCGATAGTAATACGGTCACCGGCTTTGTAACCCAACATAAAGAGGTCTTTAGCTTGGGGAGTGTGACGAGAATAAGTACCAATCAATTCGTTAGCACGTTCTGTAACTGAAGGATCTACCGCTTTAGCTCTCTGCAACTTGTCAATTACCACAAAGTAAGTGCACTTATTCAGAGCAGGTTCATCAGTCCAATTAGGATTAGAACCGTAAAGCTGTGCCAGCAAGATATAAGGATCACCGTAGTTTTCCTTAAAGCCGATAGCTTTTTGACAGTATGCTCTTGCCTGAGAGAGTTTCTTAGCCTGCATCAAGGCAGCAGCAGTGGCATATGCCATTTCAGCTTTCTTGTCATTATCAGTTTCCTTAATTAATGCTTCGTCAAAGTATTTCACGGCATTGTCATAGTCGCCTTTCTTATAGTACATATATGCTACACCTACAGCTGCATCGGCAGTCGGGTCAATCTGATACATGTATTCGGAAGCCTTGAAATAAACTTCACTTTCGTTACACTTCATCAACTTCAAGATATTCAATGCTTTCTTCAAGAAAGTAGAATCCGTCTTATTTTCTTCTACCTTAGGACCATAGATATTCTGCAAAGATTCACAATCGGCTACACCACTCTGAATGAACATGGCCACGAGGTTATCCTTGATAGCTTGCAAGTTAGCCTTCTTAGCTTCCTTGGTTTCAGCAGCAAGTGCGTCATCCGCATACTTGGAAGCATCAATATAATCCTGGAAGAACTGGTCAGTATGATTGTCATCTGCCTTTACCTTCTGCATAGAGACATCCAGAAAATAGTGCAAAACCGCACCTTTGGAACCACCCTTTTCAGCTTGAACAGATTCTTTCAGCCAATTGTAAGCTGTATTAAGGTCCGGAGCAGGAGCGAACTGAAGATAATCCACAGCTTTAGCGCCCAAGGCATCAGCTACACTCGGCACGCCCTTCATTCCCTTACTAATGAATTCAGGAATGTACTTCATTCTCAAGTCATATACATCCATCAATTCATCAAAATACTTCTTGTAATCAGCAGAATTTCTATCCTTTATCTGACTCAAAAAGCCCGCCAAGATTTTCTGAGCATCTGTAAATGTGTAATACCGCAGTGTAGGACAATCCTTCAATACAGCCATACAAGGAGCGTATGCATCCTTAAAGTTACCAGCTCTCACTGCTTCATGAGAGATACTACTGTTCGAATTACAATTTTCAGTCTGTGCGAAAGTGCTGGTCACTCCACCCGAAAGGAGCAGAACTGCCACAAGCGTCTTAATTTTCATTGTATTTAAATTTTAGTTGTTATATTTTTGTCTATTCAATCTCCATTAATCCACTTTACGTTTGAAGAACCAACGCTCATTAAAGGTTACTCCAACACAAATACGCAAGGTATTTTCATTCAAGAACGTAGCTTGGGTTCCTTTGGTTCGCACGTATTGTGCAGAAAGGCTCAATACGGAACGGGTTCTCGGTATGGGTAATCCAAAACCGGCAGTAACACCATATTCATCAGCGGCACGTACACCGTCTATCTTATAATAAGGTTTGGAATAATAAGCCCCCAAACGATACTTCACATGAGACAAATAACTTCTTCCCATAGGATTCGGCAAATACTCTGCACCAACGGATATTCTTCTACGGTCGCAAAACGCCTCGTCATTGTTCATATAGCTCACTTTGCTCCAATTCTGGAACATCACATCCGCCCCTACCGTCAGACGATTGTCGTACACATACGTCACACCTACGCCAAATGTTGTCGGAATGCCGCAAGCGACAATAGTGTCTTTCGTTGTCGAGGTAATTCCCGTATTGCTATTACCTGTCTGCATAACTTCGTATGCATCGTTACTCAAATCGTGCCTCGGAGAAAAAACAACTCCTAGCGTTGCCACATGCTTTTTCCCAAACTGATGGGTGTACTGCGCTCCAAAATCCACTTTATAACTCTTTACAGCTACATTAGACTGTATTGTAATAGGAAATACACTTGAACTGGACGGAAAAGTTTCCGCAGCGGTTCTTGTTATATCCCCCCAAAGATACGAAAAATTCGCACCGACAGAAAGATTTTTAATTATTTTAAAGCCTGCGCCTAAATAAAGCTGATGCAGGCCTCCTTCCCCCGAATAGCTCACTGTAGTAGATTTGTCTGGAAATTCCGCATTCTCCCGATACTCTCCCATGTTGTATCCCACATTCGAATAAGGCAACAGCCCCAAGCTTATGGCAGCCCATTTACTTGCACGAAACTGCATCGTAATGTAATCAAAACTGGAATTCTTGGCATTTCGCTTCAGAGTACCGTTACCGAGGTTTGTATTCTGCAAGGAGACTGCTCCATCAAAGATAAAAGTCAGTGAATCTACCGCCGTATAGGATGCTGGATTAACAAAGTTGGTCTGGTACTTATCTCGCAAGCCATAGGCAATACCACCCATCGCCCTGCTGTTACTTGAGCCTTGTTCAGATAACTGTCCATATCCATATCGTGTATAGGGAGAATTTGTATTATTTTGAGCAACTGACGTTCCCGCTAACATCGTGAGCAAGAGCACTAACAGTGTTTGTCTATAGCCTGTCATTATTATAGTTTAAAATTCTATTTAATCCTTTCAACACTAAAAATCTGTCTGCAAAGATGATACTTTTTAAGTTTGTATCAAAAGAAAAATCATCCCCGCCCGTTAAAAAAACCAAAAGTTCAGGATATTTATGCTTCATAGACGTAACATAACCTGAAATTTCATATTGAATACCCTTCAGCACTCCGGCGCGGATAGCCGTATCGGTATCCTTTCCCATAGACATCATACGCCCTTCAGAAGCCACCAACGGAAGCCGTCCGGTAAACTGATGAAGCGCCTTGAAACGCATCTGCAGGCCGGGAGAGATATTACCGCCATGATAACGAGCAGCCGCATCAACAAATTCGTAAGTGATACAGGTACCGGCATCAATCACCAGTATATCTCTGCCGGGAAATTGCTCATTGGCTCCCACCACCGCCGCCATGCGGTCATACCCCAAAGTCTGGGGAGTTTCATAGAGATTTTCTACCGGAAGAGGAGTATTTTGATTGAGCCACAGAACGGGGGCAGCCAGACCTTCCAGCTGCGACAACACCTCTCTGCTCAAATCAATGACAGTAGCCACTATCGCTTTTTCAATCGTATATGCACGGCATACTTCAGGCAACCGTCCCAACGTCCGATTGGAGTCATACACAACCTCCACGATACGTCCATCATCAAACACTGCCATCTTGGCGGTGGTATTTCCTATATCAACAATGAGATTCACCGTATTGCATAATTTTAGCGGCGCAAAGATATAACATTAATATTAAAATCCAGCAGAAACCAAATCTTTATTAGAAAGCAATCACACGAGAATCCTTATTCATTCCGTACTGAACAAGCACAATACCACCCCGACAATCTGTTGAGATTTATTGAAGCCATAACACCGTACCACAACTACCTGATTATCAGTATGATTAAAACACATTGCATTCAGCATACGACTGAACCCTATTCAATATACCACTATATCTTACACTCGTATCATTTGTAAATATAAAACATTTTCCACCTGTACTCGGCAGTTGATTGAAGACAACCAATAATGTGAATCAAGAATTACATCAGGTTCATAATTTAAAAACAAACAACCAATCTGAATAAACGACCGTCTCGCATGGTGACTATTTCCAATTCCCTCTTTTACCAATCGGATACATCCAGAATTGGCTTCTTACCAAGATACAGCATATCAGTTTCAATATCATGCTCATGCAAACCTCAGTTAATGCTGTAAAAGTACATCCGGCTTTGTGAGGGCTGCCGTTTACCAATAACGCTTTCATAGCTTCAGATGCTTTTACCTAATGAATATGCTTTTTCCAACGAAGGATGTCCAGCAATATCGCCAATCTGCATAACGCCGCCAGCATATACTTCGCCTAAATTTTCCCAGCCGAGGTGACGAAGCAAAGCATGATAGTAATGCTCCACAGGCTCAAAGTTATCCGGTGTATTGCCTTCTGCTGCCATGAGTAAAACGCAATTTCTGCAGACAAGGGCTTTTTGAATCGCGTCCACCGCCCAGACATCCCAAACAAGGATGAATGTCCATCCGTTGCAAATTGAAAACTTCCACCGTATGTCCAGCTTCTTCCGCACCTTGCTTGAAGGCTTCCACCAGTCCTATCGTATTGCCTTTCATACGTGGACTTCCGTTTAAGTTGTCCGCTTCGGCTGACAATGAGCCTGATAGATTCTAAGTGGAAGTCTTGCATACTGGACGAACTTCGCTATGTAGCTATGCGTCCGAGCGAATTACACAAGGCTTTACCTGAAGCCACACCACGTGTACTCGATTTACAACTAAAAGAACTGGTGGATGACGGCCTTGTAGTTAAAACCATCTACCCTGAGCTTCCACCACGCTCGGAATATTCCATTACAGAACTCGGGCAATCGCTATTGCCAATACTTGATGCCATGATTACATGGGGAGAAGCAAATCGGGATTTATTCGTCAGAAAATATGGTCAGGAATGAAATCTATAGCCGAACTGTGTTAATTTGTCGGTAGCATACAGGTGTGCAGCCAGTTCAATCAGTGCCACGTGTTAAAGATTACACTTCAGCAGGTAATGATCTGAAAACCTGACGGCTTCATACATCCGCTTTTCTTTGCATTATCCCGTTTTTTTCGTATGTCCTATTTTGTCCTCGCAAACGCCTTATTAACAGGCGTTACAAAGAGTTTTCCACCTTTTATTAGCCTTTTCCGGAGATTTTCCGTAAGTTTGCGGCATGAAACGAAGCCTGCTTATACATATATATATAGTAATCTTTTTTTTCTACCTGCCTGCGGCGAATGCCCAGGTGGCGCAACAGCAAAAGACAGCCACAACAGACTCCATACGCGTCAGCCTACTGACTTGTGCTGCAGGAGGAGAAATTTATTCCCTGTTCGGACACACCGCCATACGGTACGAGAATTATACGCGTGGTATTGACGCCGTCTTCAATTACGGCATGTTCAACTTCAACGCCCCTAACTTCATCCTTCGTTTTGCCTTGGGAGAAACGGATTATCAACTAGGAGTGACCGACTATGGACATTTCGCCGCCGAATACAACTATCTGGGACGCGACGTCTGGCAACAGACACTCAACCTGACGCAGGAAGAGAAAGAACGCCTGGCGGCACTGCTGGAAGAGAATTATCGCCCTGAAAACCGGGTGTACCGCTACAACTTCTTCTACGACAATTGCGCCACTCGCCCGCGAGACCTGATAGAGCGTGCCATCAACGGCACCCTGCACTATGCCGACAACATGACCGACTGCAACACGGGGCTCTCCTTCAGAGATTTGCTGCACGCATACAGCGAAGGGCATCCGTGGTCGCGCTTCGGCATGGACTTGTGCATGGGCAGCAAGGCAGACGAGCCCATCAGCAAACGGCTGGCCATGTTTGTCCCCTTCTACCTGCAAGCGTATTTCAACAAAGCACAGATTGCAGACAAAAAGGGGCAAAAAAGACCCTTGGTGACCCGGGAAGAGAGAATCGTAGTGACGGGAAAAACGCCTGCCGATTTCGTCAGCGAAGACATCACGCCCATGCAGGCAGCTTCATTATTACTGGTACTCACAGCAGGTATCAGCCTTTATGGCATACGAAGAGGAAAAACATTTTGGGGAACAGACCTTGTACTTTTCCTTGCAGCAGGAGTAGCCGGATGTATATTGGCCTTCCTAGTACTGTGTTCACAACACCCGGCAGTAAGCCCCAACTACCTGCTGTTTGTGTTCCATCCGCTCCACCTGTTCTGCCTTCCATGGATGCTATATAGGGGGCGGAAAAGGAAGTCAAGCCGCTATATGCTGGCCAATTTCATTATTTTAATACTTTTTATAGAGATTTGGGCAATAATTCCGCAGAGAATTCCACCAGCAGTATTACCTTTGGCACTATGTTTGCTGATACGTTCTGCAAACCACCTCATTCTGACATACAAACGAAAATAATGAAAAAAGGACTGATAACTTCCATACTCGCACTTACATTCAGCAGTATACAAGCCCAACCGTTGCCCGCTTCCCCAAAGCTGGTGGTGGCGCTGACCATTGACCAGTTGCGCACAGACTATATGGAAGCATTCTCGTCCTTATACGGAGAAAAGGGATTCAAGCGCTTACTGCGTGAAGGTAAAGTATTCCGCCAAGCAGAATTTCCCTTCTGCGGAACAGACCGGGCTTCGGCTATTGCCGCCATCTACACCGGAACAACACCGTCTATGAACGGCATCATTGCAGAACAGTGGCTGGATGCAGGTACGTTGCGCCCCATAAACTGCGTGGAAGACCCCAACTTCATGGGCAACTATACCGACGAAAGCACTTCCCCCTCCCAATTACTGACCTCCACCATTGCCGACGAGCTGAAAGTAGCCACCCGCAACAAAGGCTTGGTCTATGCCATCGCGCCTTTCCGCGATGCCGCCATATTGGGTGCAGGACACGCGGGAAACGGAGCTTTCTGGCTTAATAACAATACTGGAAAATGGTGTAGTACAACCTACTATAACGAGTTTCCGTGGTGGCTGAGTCAATACAACGACCGGAAATCTCCCGACTACCGTATCAAGGATATGGTATGGACACCCGCACTTCCCTTTACCAGCTATACATTTCTGCCCGAATGGCGCAACGAGCCCTTCAAATACAAACTGGACGGTGAACGCACAAATAAGTTCCGCCGTCTGATTACCAGCCCTTTCATCAACGAGGAAATCAACCTGCTGACCGAAGAGCTGCTGAACAAGAGTACCATCGGACAAGATGACGTGCCCGACCTGCTATCTCTGACCTATTATGCTGGAAATTATAACCATCGTAGTACGCAGGAGTGTGCCATGGAAATGCAAGACACCTACGTACGACTGGACCGTAGCATAGCTTCCTTATTAGAACTCATAGAACGTAAAATCGGACTCCATAACGTACTTTTCTGCATCACCTCCACCGGCTATGCCGACCCGGAAACCGCCGACCCGGGCATATACCGGATACCGGGCGGAGAATTCCACCTGAACCGCTGTGCCGCCCTGCTGAACATGTACCTCATGGCATCCTATGGCGAGGGACAATATGTGGAAGCCTATTATAACCAACAAATCTATCTCAACCATAAACTCATTGAGAACAAGCAGTTGAGCCTGACTGAAATTCAAGAAAAGTCCGCTGAATTTCTGGTGCAGTTCAGTGGCGTGAGCGAAGTATATTCAGCCCATCGCCTGCTGCTGGGTCCCTGGTCGCCGCAAATAGAACGCATACGCAATGGATTTCATCGCAAGCGTTCCGGTGACTTGCTTATTGAAATACTCCCTGGCTGGACTGTCATGCAGGAAAATAGTACCGATAACCGTGTAGTACGTACAGCTGATATTCCTGCTCCCCTTATTTTGTTGGGAGGTGGAATGAAGGCTGAAACCATCCGTATACCTATAAGCATTGACTGCATTGCCCCTACCCTAGCAAGTGTGATGCGCATCCGTGCCCCTAATGGAAGCACGGCATCCCCCCTTGACTTTTGATTCTAAAATAATCCGTGCAAATCTGGGTAATCTGTATAGAAATCAGTAACTTTGCACGCTCAACTAACTCAGTAATAATAATAAAATAAATATATAATGGGATTTAATGAATTTTTAAGCTCGATTTTCGGCAACAAATCCACACGCGACATGAAGGAAATACAACCGTGGGTGGAGAAAATCAAAGCCGCTTACCCGGAAGTAGCTAAACTCGACAACGACGCCTTACGCGCCAAGACAGAAGAACTGAAAGCCTACATCCACGATTCGGCAACCGAACAACGCGCCAAAGTAGAAGAACTGAAAGCCAGCGTTGAAGATACCGAACTGGAAAAACGCGAAGACCTCTTCAACCAAATCGACAAAATCGAAAAAGAAATATTGGAGATTTATGAAAAAGCGCTGGACGAAGTATTACCTACAGCTTTCTCCATCGTAAAAGAAACGGCCAAACGCTTCTCTGAAAACGAAGAAGTAGTGGTTACAGCCAACGACTTCGACCGCCAACTGGCTGCCACCAAAGACTTTGTACGCATCGAAGACGATAAAGCCATCTACCGGAACCATTGGATAGCAGGTGGTAACGATACCATATGGAACATGGTACATTATGATGTACAGTTGTTCGGTGGTGTGGTTCTGCATAAAGGCAAGATTGCCGAAATGGCAACTGGTGAAGGTAAGACATTGGTAGCTACCCTGCCGGTGTTCCTCAATGCCCTGACCGGTAACGGTGTGCATGTGGTAACAGTGAACGACTATCTGGCAAAACGTGACTCCGAATGGATGGGTCCCCTTTACATGTTCCACGGTTTGAGTGTAGATTGCATAGACAAGCACCAGCCCAACTCCGATGCCCGCCGCAAAGCTTATCTGGCAGACATCACGTTCGGTACAAACAATGAATTCGGTTTCGACTACCTGCGTGATAACATGGCCATCAGCCCCAAAGACCTAGTACAGCGCCAGCATAATTATGCCATTGTCGATGAGGTGGACTCAGTATTGATTGATGATGCCCGTACTCCGCTGATTATCTCCGGACCGGTGCCCAAAGGCGACGACCAACTCTTCGAACAGCTCCGCCCGCAAGTAGAACGCCTGGTAGAAGCCCAGAAAAGACTGGCTACCCAATACCTGGCCGATGCCAAGCGCCTGATTGCATCGAACGACAAGAAAGACCAGGAAGAAGGCTTCCTCGCCTTGTATCGCAGCCACAAGTGCCTGCCCAAGAACAAGGCTCTCATCAAGTTCCTCAGCGAGCAAGGCATCAAGGCCGGCATGCTGAAGACCGAGGAAATCTATATGGAGCAGAACAACAAGCGCATGCACGAAGTGACAGAACCACTCTATTTCGTTATCGAAGAGAAAATGAACAGTGTGGACCTGACAGATAAGGGTGTGGACTTGATTAGCAGCAATGTGGAAGACCCCACCTTCTTCGTACTTCCTGACATCACTGCCCAACTCTCTGCGTTGGAAAACGAAACAGACCTTACAGACGAACAACGCCTTGAAAAGAAAGATGCCCTGATGACCAACTATGCCATTAAGAGCGAGCGTGTACACACCATCAACCAGCTGCTGAAGGCATACACCATGTTCGAGAAAGATGACGAATATGTGGTAATCGACGGTCAGGTGAAGATTGTGGATGAGCAGACGGGACGTATCATGGAAGGACGCCGCTACTCCGACGGCCTGCACCAAGCCATCGAAGCCAAGGAAGGCGTGAAGGTAGAAGCTGCCACGCAGACTTTTGCTACCATTACGTTGCAGAACTACTTCCGTATGTACCACAAGCTGTCCGGTATGACCGGTACGGCAGAAACAGAAGCCGGCGAGTTGTGGGACATCTACAAACTGGACGTAGTGGTTATCCCGACCAACCGCCCCATTGCCCGTAACGACATGAACGACCGCGTTTACAAGACAAAACGCGAAAAATACAAAGCTGTCATCGAAGAGATTGAAAAAATGGTAGAAGCAGGACGCCCCGTACTGGTGGGTACCACTTCCGTTGAAATATCCGAAATGCTGAGCAAGATGCTTACCATGCGTAAGATTGAGCACAGTGTCTTGAATGCCAAGCTGCATCAGAAAGAAGCGGACATTGTGGCTACCGCGGGTCTGAAATGTGCCGTGACTATTGCTACCAATATGGCCGGTCGTGGTACCGATATCAAGCTGAGTCCGGAAGTGAAGGCTGCAGGCGGTCTTGCCATCATCGGTACCGAACGCCACGAATCACGCCGTGTAGACCGTCAGTTGCGCGGCCGTGCCGGACGCCAAGGTGACCCGGGCTCTTCCGTATTCTTCATATCCTTGGAAGATGACCTAATGCGTTTGTTCTCCAGCGACCGCATTGCCAGTGTGATGGACAAACTGGGATTCAAGGAAGGGGAAATGATTGAACACGGCATGATTTCCAAATCCATTGAGCGTGCGCAAAAGAAAGTGGAGGAAAACAACTTCGGCATCCGTAAACGCCTGTTGGAATATGACGACGTGATGAATAAACAACGTACAGTAGTGTACACCAAACGCCGCCACGCTTTGATGGGCGAACGTATCGGTATGGATATCGTGAACATGATTTGGGACCGTTGTGCCAACGCCGTCGAAGCGCCCGACTACGAAAACTGCAAGATGGATGTACTCCAGACGCTTGCCATGGAAGTACCTTTCACCGAAGAGGAATTCCGTAATGAGAAGAAAGAAAAACTGGCAGACAGAACTTTTGACGCTGCCATGGAACTCTTCAAACGCAAGACAGAACGTATGGCACAGATAGCCTATCCGGTCATCAAGCAAGTATACGAAACGCAGGGATACATGTACGAAAACATACTTATCCCTATCACAGACGGAAAACGTATGTACAACATCTCCTGCAATCTGAAGAAAGCTTATGAGACAGAATGTAAGGAGGTGGTGAAGTCATTCGAGAAATCCATCTTGCTGCACGTCATCGACGAAGCATGGAAAGAAAACCTGCGTGAACTGGACGAGCTGAAACACTCCGTGCAGAATGCAAGTTACGAACAGAAAGACCCGCTGCTGATTTACAAGCTGGAATCTGTGAACTTGTTTGATGCCATGGTGAATAAGATTAATAATCAGACTATTTCTATCTTGATGCGTGGACAAATCCCGGTACAGGAGGCTCCGGCTGAAGCCCCTGAGGCTCCCCAGGCTCCCCGCCAGGTAGAGGTGCGCCAGGCTGCTCCGGAACAGCGTCAGGATATGAGCAAGTATCGCGAACAGAAGGTTGATTTGAACGACCCGAACCAGCAGGCCGCTGCGGCACAAGATACGCGCGAACAACCAAGACGCGAACCTATCCGTGCCGAAAAGACCGTAGGGCGCAATGACCCTTGTCCTTGCGGAAGCGGTAAGAAATACAAAAATTGCCACGGAAGGAATGCGTAGGCCAAAGCAATAAAGCTATAAAATGATAAGACGATAGGGTGATAAGATGATACCGTCAGGCATCTTTTATCACCCTATCACTTTTCCTCCCACCACATTATCACATTTTTTTATTCATTCCAACTTTTGAATATTCAGCTAAAAGAGTACTTTTGCTCCAAAGAATAAAACCAAAGACCATGACCAAATATCACTATTGCCTGTTATTAATGGGGGGGCTGTTGTTAGGCGGCTGCCAGAGTGTAGAACAACTATCCATTGATTACATGCTTCCGGCAGAAGTCAGTTTCCCGGCAACCCTAAAACGTGTGGCCGTTGTCAACAACATGCCGGATATACCGGACAACAAACTCATCGTCAGTGAGGAAGAACAGAAAAAAAGCAGGAACGAGCTGGCACGTCTCACCAACTACTACAATGGAGATGCCGTCATAACCACCGAAGCCCTTGCAGAATCCCTTGCTAATGAAAATTATTTCAAGGAAGTAGTGATATGCGACTCTGCCTTACGGAGCAAAGACATTAATCCTCGCGAAAGCACATTATCAAGGAATGAGGTACTGGAACTTACACAGAATTTGGACGTGGATTTTCTGATAGCCCTGGAGAACATACAAATACGTTCCAGTCGCAAAACAAGCTATATGCCCGGCTGGGGTGTATTTCTTGGTACGGTAGACGTAAAGGTATATCCTACCGTCAGAATATATCTGCCTAACCGCAAAGGTCCTATGGTAACTGTCAACAGTAATGACAGCATTTTCTGGGAAGAGACAGGAAACAGTGAAATGTCAGCACGTTCTCGTCTCATTAGCGAAGAAGATATGGTAAAACAAGCGTCTGAATTTGCAGGAACCGTTCCGGTCAAACATCTGCTACCCTATTGGAAAACCGCTAACCGCTATCTTTTCAGTGGTGGTTCTGTCAATATGCGTGATGCAGCCATATATGCCAAAGAAGAAAACTGGGGTAAAGCCGTAGAACTCTGGCAGCAGACCTACGAAACAAAAAAAGGGAAGCAGAAAATGTATGCCGCCTATAACGCGGCTTTGGGCTACGAAATGCAAGACAGCATAGATACCGCTTTGGAATGGGCATTGAAAGCGCAAACCCTTGCCCGCGAAAAAAGCAAAACAGTCCCCCAAAATACAAGTGAAATACATGATGGAGCCATTTCCTATTATATTTTCATCAGCATGTATGTAGACGAATTGAAGAATCGAAAAGAGGGGATGGCACGCTTGAACATGCAAATGAACCGATTTGATGATGATTTTTAGTCAAATGATGCAGAGATAACCGTTTTTTTTATACCTTTGAACAACAATTAAGAAAAGAAAGTTATTATGAAACTCAGTCAATCGTCATTAGCACTTCTGGAAGAGACTCTTAAAAAAGCAATCGACAAGTACAACTGCGGTTGCAAACAGACTGTCGTTACAGACATTCATCTGCAACCAAATCTGAATTCGGGCGCACTGTCTATCTTTGACGACGAGGATAAGGAACTTGCCAATACTTCCATTGAAGAATGGATGGCCTACGAGGGAAATGGTTTCTATGAAAATGTAGAGCGTATCCTGTCCTCATTGCTCTGTAACATGAAAAATGAAGGAGAATTTGACAAGCTGACGATTCTGAAACCATTCTCTTTTGTACTGGTGGATGACGATAGAGAAACAATCGCTGAGCTGCTGCTGATGGATGATGATACTCTATTGGTCAATGAAGAGCTACTGAAAGGATTGGATGAGGAACTGGATTCTTTTCTGAAAGAGCTGCTGGAAAAATAATATTCCAAACAATCAGCCTATAAGGAAAAGAGACCTTCTTATAATAAATTAGCCCCTGCGATATAAAACGACCGCAGGGGCTAATTCTTTTTTACCTATACAATACCTAACGTATCTTAATTCCATAGAAAGAACTTGAGGTGGTAACAAAAAGCATATCCTTCTGCCTTCCACCAATTGCCAAGGAAATCGGGCGTTCTTCTATCTGAATACGTCTCTGCTCTTTACCATATTTGTCATAGACAAATATTTCACCATCAGCAACATAGACATTTCCGTCAGCATCGGTCACATTACTGTATTGACCATAAGGACATATTATTCCTTGTTCTGTCAAACGGCCATCCCCACCAACGGAAAGTTGTACTGTCGTTTTATTCATCTCATTTACAATATAAACCGGTTCTGACTGACCGGGAACTGTAACAGTCAAAGCACAAGAACGTCCCAAATCATAGGTATCCGGAATAATTGTCACGCCATCCGGAGCGACAAAACTATACTCAGGCATACTGGCAACCACCTTGTCAAAGTCACCTCTCCAACGACTGGAAGGGTGAATGACTTTCTGTATATTCTTCATAACGGCTGTAACGACACGTGGCATAGGCTTCATCGTAGCATCCACGTTATCCGGATTAAAAGAATACCCCCAAGCACTCCAGCCACTGTTACCCCAACCACTGTACATCGGATTATCATCCGGCAAGCGCACTACCGTTTCCTGCTTGCCGTTCACCAGATAACCCGGCTGAGGGTCATAGCGGAAAATAACCAGCAGATTGTCTTGCGTATCAGTAGTCAATGTAAAAGGCTTCCAGGGATAATCGGCTATCAAAGTAATCTGCTCCGTGTCTGCCGACCATTTATAGATTTTCTTCAGACGGTTTTCACAGAAGTAGATATTTCCTTTACTGTCGGTAGTAGCTCCGGAGGCAAGTTCAAAGCCGGTAACCAGCTTTACGGGCTTGTCGATGACATCGCAAGCGGGGCGGTTGCTCTTCTCCTTGCCCGAGATTGTGAGACGAGCAAAATCCCATGAATAAACGGGCAACGCCTTGTTCATATCGTAGACCGGAAACTCGATGACCGGCAATATCTGCGTATAGTTGTGCATATTGCGGAAGGTGATGTTCTCGCAATCCCAGATGCGGAAGCCTATCTCCTTGGGCATGAAGGCACGGATGACGCGATACATCCATACATTTACCATTTCGATATTTTGACAGTTGGACATTTCTGCCATATAACAATCAGGCCCTTCACGACCTTCTTCCTCAAACTGGAAAGCATAAATTTTCCAGTTGGCCACATTATGGAAACGGGCTTCAGTACGGACATGATGCTCCAAAGACATGGCATAAATACGTCCCGGAGTCTTCGTTTCGCTAATATAAAGCCCACTGGCAGCATACGTACTGGCTGTCCAAACATCCTTAATTGTCCCGCCACCATTGTTTGTAATCCACAAACTCCAATACTGGTTGTCCCAAGCCATATCCTTACCGGTCTCCATGACCGGAGAAGACGGAGAACTAATTCGACGCTCGCCCCTGCGGTAAGACGACTGTCCGGAAGCATTCGGAGCCGGTTTGCGCAAGGTGCCGTGCCCGCCTACAAACTTCACATCATTCAAGTACGAACGCTCACCCGCCATCCATTTACAGCCGACAGCACGGTAATTATACGCACCGGTATTAATACCTATACCATTCAGTACGTCGTCGCCGCCTTCGGAAGATTCAACCAAAGGCACAGGCACGCCGAAACCACTGAATGCAGGCTCGCTTTCCTTCAACAGAAATTGAGTCCCAAAAGGATGCAGCCCAATCAGCTTAGTACCGGGAGACAGCTTCAACGTTCTCGTCAGGCGATACCAACCCTGGGGCACATAGATGTTTTTATGCAAAGAGACAGCTTTCTCAAAAACTTCCGTATCATCAGTCTCGCCATCACCTTTTGCCCCTAAGTCTCGGATATTGACCCATGTCTCCATTGCCGGAAGAACCGGAAGGTCCTTGCCAAGTGTAACCGGCAGTTTTGCCACCGGCTCTATTTCACATATTTCCCTGAAAGAAGAAGCATCATTCAAATCCTGATACACCAGACCGTAAGTAAACTCCTTGACTCTGTACATTTTTGCTTTTCCGGCAACTTTCTTTCCACTTTGAGCATAGTCCACCAGTACGGGAACATTCCTGCAATCCACATTCACCAGATTCAATTGCGAAAAAGTATTTCCCTCTACGCTTACCCTGACACCGGCTTCCGAAATATTCTCCCACAACGAATTCTCCACATGAAGACGGTCTGCCAGATTCTCTGCCATTTCAAAGGCAACGGGCGTATTCTTCACATGCATATTGACGATGGCAAATCCCACCTCTTTTGAATAGACAGCCGCCTTTCTCTGCCCCTCAAAGTAAGTATCGACCATCATCATAGGCCACCCCGGAGAAGTCCTGGAGGAAATTATCCCATATTCACCGCCATAGAACCTGACGTTTTCCAGTTCATTGCCAACATCATACATGCCGGCTTTCCCCGAACCAATCCGAATGTCGCAATGATTGATAAATCCATGCTGGGCAAAATGCGCACGAATGGCGACGGCTTGAGGATTACCTTTGTCTATACGGAAATCTACATTGGACACCGCACTATAGAAAGTACCTGCACCGGCATCCGAAGGCTTCCTACCCTCTTGTGCCAGCCCTCCCGTAAACCATATCATATAATTTTGAGTAGTCTGGAAACCGGGTGTATCGGCTCCCAAATAAATCACCGGCCGTTTCTTCCCATAACCAATCAGCCGAATGGATGAGGGAATTTGAATCGTCTTGCTAATACGATAATTTCCTTCCGGCAGAAACAGTATCCCAAAGTTCTTTTCGCGCTTCACCTGATTGATTGCCTCTTGAAGTGCATCGGTCACGTCGGACTTTCCATCAGCCTTGAAGCCGTAATTCTCCGGGGTAAAGTAGAATGCTTCCGGATCGTCCGGTCTTTGCGTATAGGTGGAACCACCCTCTGCCGCCCACCCGGACGGCATATTACCGATAATCCAACAGACTATCAGCAGGTATCTCATTATTTGATAATTTCTCATTACACAGATTGTTTTAATATGGATTTTCCTTATTTAATACGTACACCAAAGAACTTGGAACGGCCTGTGACAAACAATGTATTGCCATCCTTACCGCCAAACTGTAATGTGGACGGACGTTCGGGAACACGAATCATCCCTTTCTTCTTGCCATCCTTATCAAATACATATATTTCTCCGTCAGCCACATACAAGTTCCCTTCCTTATCTACAGCAGAACCAAATTCGCCCTGCTCCACAAAATAGCTCAAGTTGGAGAGCGTGCCGTCATTGGCCACATCCATCTTCACCATTCTGCGGTCATATTCATCAGATGTATAGAAAGGCTTTCCCGGATAGGCTTCCAGCAGGGAAGAACTACGTGACAAGTCGAAATAATGAGGAATGATAGTTTTTCCATCCGGTGCCAGGAAGCACATTTCAGGAACATAGACCGACACCGCATTGAAATCGTGGAAGTCTCTCCAACGGTTAGAAGGATAAAGAGCCTTATACACGTTCTTCACTTGACCCATCGGAACACGCGGCAACAGTTTGATGGTCTCTTCCGGATTTTCCGGGTCAATGGAGTAGACTCTCATTGTATATGCGGAATTACCATATCCGCTGAAAGAAGTACCTTTTGTATCAGGCATTACCGGCATTTCCTCCGGCTTACCATTAATCAGATATCCCGGCTGCGCATCATATCTGAACAATACCAATAGATTATCTTCTGAATCAAAAGCCAGGTTGGAGGGTTTCCACGGGAAATCTGCCAGCAGCGACAAGCTGTTTGTCTCTACCGACCACTTAAAGATACGACGCATCCGATGGTCGCAGAAGTAAATGTTACCTTTACTGTCGCGCGCAATGCCTTCGGCAAATTCCAAATCGGAAGCCAATTGGTTCACCTTACCTATTTCATTGCCTAACGATTGCTGATGAGGTTCTTTTCCGGTTACAATCAAGCGAGAAAGTTCCCACGGGCGGATGTCAATGTCTTTGTTGACATCGAACACTGCAATGTTATTCGTATATTTAATCTGAGAATAGTTATGCAGGTTCAGAAATGCGATGTTCTCGCAATTGCGGATACGTACAGAACTGTGATACGGTTCATTGACACGGATAACGCGGAACATATACAAGTTTGCAAAGGTCACATCTTTGCAGTCGTCCATCTCTATCGGTTGGCAATCGGTACTTTCACGGCTCTCTTCCTCGGTTTGCATGCAATACACCTTCCAGTTGGACACCTTGCTGAAACGTACTTCATTTCTTACATGATGCTCGATGGACATGGCATAGATACGCCCCGGAGTAGAAGTATTGTTGGCATAGAAACCATTGGTGGCATATGTGCTTGCTGTCCAGATATCTTTAAAGGTGCCACCACCGTTGTTGGTCACCCACAGACTCCAATACTGGTTGTCCCAAGCAAGATCCATGCCCGAAGCCGCTACCGGATTATCGGGAGAACTGATACGAGCCGGTCTGTTCCACCGGCCACGTGGTTCCTCAACACCCGGTTTAGGTTTCCATAAACCGCCATGCCCGCCTACAAACTTCACGTCATTCATATAAGAATCTGCATTTGCCATCCACTTCACACCTACAGCACGATAGTTATAACCGCCGGTATTGATACCAATGCCCATCAGCATATTTGCACCGCCTTCCGAAGATTCCACCATCGCTTTCGGACCGCCAAAACCACTGAATGCAGCAGTACTTTCGTCCAGCCGGAACTGAGTGCCAAAAGGATGCAGGCCTATCAACTTGGTATCGGGCTTCATCTTCAAAGTTTCGGTAATGCGATACCAGCCCTGGGGCACATAGATATTATCGTACTTGTCAATAGCCTCCTGGATGGCCTTCGTATCATCCGTTTCCCCGTCTCCCTTTGCACCGAGTTCGCGCAGATTTACCCATGTTGCCATTGCAGGCAGTGCAGGGATGTCCATCAGTTGGGCAACCGGCATCTTCTGTATCGGTTCAATATCAACCAACGTTTCATATTCCGGCATATCCACCATGTCATCCATCTGCAAGCCGTGGTCGTATGACTTTACCTTATAGATTTTATGAGAAACATGGGTGGCCGTATTGCTACGGGTATATTTCGCCAAGGTCGGTACATTCTTACAATATACATTGCGAAAGGTTATCTGATTGTTGCTGTTGTTCTCGTTGGTAATCACCACTGCCGGACCACTTACATTTTCAAAATAGCTGTTTTCCAAAAATAACTTGTCGCAATAATTAGGGTCAATATCAAATACAGCCGGAACATTCTTGGCATACAGATTCACCATTGCCAAACCGGACTCCTGACAACGAAGAGCAGCTACACGTTGTCCCTCAAAATAAGAGTCGACCATCATTACCGGCCATCCGGGAGAAGCTTTTGTCGTATAAATGCCATAATCTCCCCCGTAAAAAGCAACGTTTTCCAACTCATTGCCCACATCGAACAGACCAGCCTTGCCTTTACCTATGTATACGGCCACATAACTGATAAAACTGTGTTGGGCAAAGTGTGTGCGTAGCGCCACTGCATGCGGATTACCATCTTCTATGCGCAAGTTGATATTCGACATGGCACTGTAGAACGTACTGGCACCGGCATCACGAGGTTTCTCACCTTCCTTGACAACGGCTCCCGTAAACCAGAACATGTATTTAGCTTTTCCTTTATCATCAGCTACTTCCTCCTGAAAACCCGGAGAATTCTTAGCCAGAATAAATTCCGGGCGATTCTTTCCATAGCCAATCAAACAAATAGCCGTAGGAATATAAATGGTCTTGCTGATTTTATATTTACCTTCAGGGATAAAAAGGATTCCGAAATTCTTTTCTTTCTTCACTTGATTAATCGCTGCCTGCAAAGCATCCGATACATCCATCTTTCCATCCGCCTTTATAGGATAGTTCTCGGGAGTGAAATAAAAAGCTTCGGGATCATTGGGTTTTAGAGGATAAATCGAATTCAATTGTACAGCATACAACTGAGTACATATCATCCCCAGCAAAATTAAAATAATCGTGTTCAATTTCTTCATGGTCTTATTTTTAATGTATGGATAAAAAAAGACGTTCTGCCGTCAAGCAGAACGTCTCCCTCTGCTATAAATTACAATTTTATAACTACTACCGGCGCATAATTATGCCGTACAGTACCCACACCCGAAACATCAGCCAGAGCGCCAATACGGAAATAATAATTCTTGCTGTATTTCAAGACATCAGCATTTTGTCCCAGATCGATGGACAATGTATAAATATCAGCGCTATTTATAGCAGTACTCGGACTAAACACTTGCTTATCAGTCCCTCCATTCAACGTCAATTTCACATTGTTACCTACCCACATATCTGAAAAAGCAAACAACTGAACCTCTTTCAATTTCACTTCTTGTTTACCAGCTTCCAACGAGAATGTAGCAGTAATCACATTGCCATTCTTTTCTACTTTTGGACTTTTAACGCGAATATAAGGAATAACCTTGAAATCATACACATTATCCCCTGACTTAACAACAAAATCCTTCACTTCAAATGGATAAAAATTCCCATTTTCAAAACGGACATCATAAGTGGCAGCAAAAACCATATTGTTACGGTATTCTCCGGTATTTGTGATGTACCAGGTTTGATCCGTAGCATTAGTAAATCCATGCTCCCTCACTTTAATTGCATTACCGTTTTCCATATCAGAACCTACAAGTTCACCAGTCTGTTCGTCAAGGATAGAACCATGTATGGAAGCATCCGGTCCCTCATAATTATCAATTTCACAAGATGTCAATGCGAATAAGAAGCATGACACAAATAACAATATCTTTTTCATAACTTTCTACTTAATATTATTCAAATTAATGACCTGGATTCTGAACTAAACCATTCGTGGCAATATTAGGTATGCCCCTATAGTAGTTGATGTTCTGGAAAGTACGCCCTCCTCTTGTTTCGTCACCAAAGTAGTTCACCCTTGCAAAGACATATTTAGGCTCTACACCACGCAAGTCAAGCATCGGCACCAAAGCTTTACGAATTCTATTATTGCTGAACTCAGTATGGAATTCCCTACGACGATTCATATCCCAAAAACGCTTTCCTTCAAACGCCATCTCCACACGACGTTCCTTCAAAACACTCTCTAATGTCAAAGATATCCGGTCGGTGTGTCCGGCTCTACGTCGCAAAGCATTCAAACAGTTCCCAGCCAATTCCTTATCGCCCAATCCACTACCATTTTCCACAACAGCCTCAGCATAATTCAGGTAGACTTCTGCCAAACGCATATCAATATAAGAGGTAGTGGACGAAAGACGGTCGGGAGACATGCTCTCGCCCTCGGGCATATACTTACGAACTCCAAAACCTGTAGCAGTCCAATTGGCATCCTCACCACTGTTCACATTATTAAATCCGGAGAACATGGTTTCACCTTCGGCTCCTAAAGCATAATATGTTGTTCCATTTTTCTGAGTAGACTCGTTTGAATAAGCCACATAGCTATTATTGTCCTTGATAAATCCGCCCTGGATAATAATCTCAGTGCCGGCATAAGATGAACCCGGCACAACCACACTTGCCAGCAGACGTGCATCCTTGTTGGCAAACGGTTCATACAAATCGTTGTATTTAACAAAAGGTACCGACATCAAGGTGTTCACTACAGAAGCATTATTCATATTATGGAAATTAGCGATATAAGCATCTTCATTCCCATCCGTACGAGTTACAATCTTTGCACTTTTTCCCGTGCCGTCATCCGTATAATCTTCAAACAAATCAACGATTTCCAACATCGGATTGAAACGTCCATATTTCAGAGCGCCCGGATTGACTTGAGGAAGGATATTAAACTGGGCATAGCTATGTCCCTGATTAGTATTGGTTGTTCCATTAAGATACGCTTTACTGAAAATGACCTCTTCATTCTGGTCATTCAGGAACAAGGCCTGGAAGTTTGATGCAGCCTCCTTAACAGTAGCCGGAGCAGGCTTATAAAGGGATTTACCGGAATTCTCTATAAGGAACTTAGATGCTTCAATACATTCTTTATAGAATGCATCGGCATCGGCAGAAGTCATTCCACCCACCAGTTTCTGAGTGACAGCCTCACCAGCCAAAGGTGCCAGATTCCAATACTTGGCTACAGAAGCTGCATGAAGTGCAACTCTTGACTTCAACGCATAAGCTGCCCACTTGGTTACGCGATACAAATCCGAACCAGAAGTCGCATCGGGCAAAGTAGCGGCAGCAAGGGTGCACTCATTCAATACAAATTTCCAAGTATCCAACTCTGTACTGCGGGGAACTGCCACAGCACCCGGTCCACCATCGGCATAATCATCGTCCTGCACTTTGTCAATCAGAGGAACGCCGCCATATCTTTTTACAAGCCCATAATACATATAAGCACGTGCAAAATGGGCTTCACCAGTCATACGATCCGCATCTGCAACAGAAATTGTTCCGGCTTCTTTGGCTTTCTCTACATTCTGCATAAAAATATTCACCTGACGAATATCTCCATAGGGCCAATAATTGAATCCTTCATAACCTATACCCACTCCTCCGTCACTACGGGTAGCTTCGTCGGTGAGAAATGCCAAATTAGTAGTTTCATTCACACCATCATAACCGCGTTGATTAAAACCATTGTTCGGACGATAATTAAAATCTTCCATAGGAATCATGGTATATATGTTTGCCAATAGTGCCTTTACACCACCTTCTGTCTCCAATAACTGCTCGGGAGACACTTTATCCAGCGGTTCAAGTTCCAAGAAGGCATTACAACCGGACAATCCCATCAATGCACATAACGAGAATATCGATAAAATATTTTTTTTCATGGTATTTCAGAATTAAAAGTTTATGTTTAACCCAAAGTTATAAGTTCTCATCAACGGATATGCCAGGTTGGCTCCCCAATCCCTTTCCTCACGTTCGGGGTCAGCATCCTTCAAAGCCTTGTTACAGAACGTAAGCAGATTTGAACCATTGACAAAGATACGGGCACTGTTCAACCCGATTCTTTTCATAAATGATTTTGGCAGATTGTAACCGATCTCCATACTCTTCAAACGGAGATAAGTAGCTTGCGGAAGCCAAACGGAAATACCATAATTCCATCTACTACCATTATCCGAAGTATTAGAGAAATTGTGGCGTAATGCCGGATAATAGCCGGCTACCCATTGTGTGGCAGGATTATACGGATCATCTGTTATATTTGCAGGATGCCAACGATCTACATATTTCGCAATTAAATAAGATTTATTTGTCTTGCCACCATATCCCCAAACATCATCATTGGCATATCCGATGGAGTAACCGGAAGCTCCTTGAAACAGCATATTGAGATCAAAATTCTTATAAGAAGCCGCCAAAGTCAACCCATACTGGATAGGAGGATTTGCACCGGTTGCCCAAAACTCCGGAACACGGTCACTGCTGTTAATTCTACCATCACCATTCAGGTCAAGCAATCTGTAACTACCCGGAAGCATCTTAGAGTTACCCAAGTTCCCACCAATCAAAGGAGCCGTTTCATACTGTTCCAAAGAAGTATATTGGCCATCGTATTTATACAACCACATCACATTACTGTTACGGTTTTCCTTTCCATTCAGCCATCTATCCATAGAACTGGTATATTCGGCATGTTCCACATGCAGACTTCTTTCACGTGCATACGTAAAATTAGCACTTACTGAATATGAGAAGTCCTTACCGATTTGTCCTCTGTGTCCCAATTCAATCTCAAAACCCCGGTTCCGGTTAGAATTCAGATTTTCCTTCGGGAAACTTGCACCAAATGTATCAGGAGCAGATTGTGCACGGTCGGCCAAAATGCCTTCATTCTTACGATTGAACCACTCGATAGTACCACTCAACTTACCATTCCATAAGTCAAAATCCAGACCTACATTGGAAATAGAAGATGTAACCCAAGAAAGCCGGTCGGTCACTACACCAGGAGCTACCATACCCATAATCTGGCTGGTACCATCAAAAACATAACCATTGGAAGCCGAATTATAAGCAGATACATATTGGAAAGGATCACCGGCATCATATCCACTTTGCCCAAAAGAACCCCTGATTTTCAAATTAGTAATAAACGGCAAATTGTCCTTGATGAAACTTTCTTCCGAAAGTCGCCATCCGGCACTTACCGACGGGAAGAACGTCCAACGCTTAGAAGGAGCATAACGATAAGAACCATCATAACGCCCTACTACTTCCAACAAGTATTTACCGGCATAATCATAGTTCGCACGCATCAGATAGGCTGCTAAACGGCCAAAACTACGATACCCTGAATTGGTAGCTGTACCCGGACTTGCCTGATTCAAAATATCATTAGTAAATAACTCTGAATATTGCCGGGAACCGGATAATTCATCGCGTCGTGTACTGCTCAACTCTGCCACAGCTGTCACATTCAAATTGTGCTGATTGAAAGAACGCATATAATTAGCCTGCAACCTACCATAAATCTTCTGATATATTCTCATCGTATTGGAATAAGCATCAGTACTACCTCCCGTACCGGCAGGCGCATCTGTATAATAATCATACAACGGATAAGAACGATTTAAAGAAGAGTTGTTACGATTGTTACCGTCAAATGACCCCAAAAGACTCAATGCCAACCCTTTTACAAAAGGAACTTGCCAATTCAATTCCACATCGGCAGAATACGTCAGGCCTCTGTTCTTGCGATAACCGTCTATATCCGGATCAACCAACGCAAAAGGATTCTTGTTTTCAGGACCGATTGCAGACAAATGATTGGGATTATTAATCGTATGAGTACCGATACCACGGTCATTAACCATCAAAGTCTTAAAAGTCCACATAAAATCCTCTCTCGGCCTTTGGGTTTCATCCCAACGCCCGGACAGATTCACATTCAGTTTCAGCCCTTTCGTAAGCTCTGCAGTCAGGTTACTTCTCAGATTATATCTATGATAGTATTGGATACCACTCTTCAGCAAACCATTATCGCCATTATAGCCGAAGCTCACATAATATTTCACCTTATCCGTTCCACCTCTCACAGAAACAGTATGCGATTGCTGGAACGCCAGTTTATTCATAAACATGTCAATCCAGTTATTGTCTGTATAACCCTTAGCCCCGGTTCTATACAGTTCCAGAATATCGTCAGTGTATTCAGGGGCAGCCTGGTCATTACGTGCCCTTTCATTGGCCAACATGCGATAAGTATAAGCATCTACCGTTTCTTCCATACCCGTGGCATTCTTCATACCGAACAATGCCGAGTAAGATACTCTGGTCTTTTCGGCCACACCTTTTTTGGTAGTAACAATGATTACGCCATTAGCCGCATTCATACCATAAATAGCGGCAGAAGCATCTTTCAAAATAGAGATACTTTCTATATCCTCAGAATTCAGCTGTGCAAGTTCTTCAGTACCTTCACGCGTGATACCATCAATTACCACCAACGGGTCACCATAACCGCGAATGCTCACCATATTGTCGAAAGTTCCCGGCTCTCCGGTTTTCTGGCGAATCAATAGTCCCGGCATCTTACCTTGAATATTGCTAATCAGATTCTCGGTCTTGGTCGTAGCTATTTCATCAGCACCAATGGCTGCAATGGCACCGGTCAGTGATTCTTTCTTCTGTACACCATATCCTACAACAACCACTTCATCCAATATCTCAGCATCTTCTACCAAAACTATCTTGAACGAATTTCGGCCTGCAACCTTTATGTTTTGTGTCTTATAACCTACATAGCTTATTATAAGAGTAGCATCAGAGCCCACATTGGTCAGAATGAAATTACCGTCAATGTCTGTTATGACACCGTTGGTAGTTCCCTGCACCAAGATACTGGCACCAATCACCGGTTCACCGGTTGCATCGACCACAGAACCTTTCACCGTCGCAGCCTGCAAAGCCATCTGTACCCCATCAGCTCCTACAGCTTTATCATAAAGGATTATATTACGGTCCAATATCTTATAGCCTATATTGGTTCCTTTGAATACATCGTTCAGAACCTTGAATATGGTTTTGTTATTTGCCCGGACCGATACACGGCGCTTAACGTCAATCTGCTTGTTGTTGTAGAAGAAAACAAATTCGGTACCTTGTTCCAGCTCCGTCAGTACTTCATCAACAGTCTTGTTCTCAAGAGCAATGTTTACCATTGTCTTTTGAGCATAACCTTCATTGGCAAAAGTCATACCAACCAAACAAAACAACATAAATAATGTGCATCTCATAGCAAGAGGAATTTTTTTCATGCATCTCATCAGGACACTTTTTGCCCTAAATGATTGGATACAATAGTGTTTTTTCATAATTTTGTATTGATTTCTAGTGAAAAAATAAAGTTACTTTATCTGTCGCCAAACAGATATTTAAAAGTTACTGTGTTTCATGCAGGAAAATGCGCCAACATTTTCCTGCATGTTTTTCTAAACGGACTTGTGTTTCATCATACTACTTTTTAAAGGGTTAATAAACTTCTATTACCTGTCTCTCGGCATCCACATCACCATCTTCAACAAACTTGAAATGAATATTCGAGGATATTCGGAAGTGCTCCAATATTCGCTCCAAACGTTGTTTGGTAAATGTAGCCGTAAAGGAATTCTGCTTCAATGAAGCCTTTTTCAGAATGAATTCCACATTATATCTTTTGCTCAAACTCTTCAATATATCTTCAAACGGAGTGTTCCTGAAAATCAAACGTCCGTCCTTCCAACATGTTTCCACGTCTACATTGACTTCTTTCACAACGACCTTTTCCCGCACGATATCATAAATAACCTTTTGCCCCGGTATCATCATTACATTATTTCTCCTGCCGTTATTCACATAGGAGAAACTGACTTTACCCGAAACCAAAGTGGTCTGTACCGTCCTGCTCCCTTTGTAAGCCTCTACGTTGAACTCCGTTCCATGTACCACTATCTTGGAATTGTTCAGCGTGCCGACAATGAACTTCTTTTCATCTTTTGCGACAGAAAAGAATGCTTCACCCACCAACTTCACTTCCCTTTTATCATCGGCAAATCGGGAAGGATAGCGCAACGACGACGACGAGTTCAGAACGACTTCCGTTCCATCCGGCAATTCGACAGAAGTAGTCATTCCCGGATTTGTCCTGACTTCCATCATATGTATCTCTTCTTTATCCTTGTCCCAATAAAGGATAGACCACGATACCATCAAAGGGATGAATAAAATGGCGGCCGCCCGTTGCATCCCTCTAAATAATACCTGATACCTATTGACCTTTTTCTGTTTCATCTTACGATGTACATCCTCCAAGGCCTTCTTTACATCCAGCCTGGATGAAATCTGCGCCATGTCCGCCGCCAGACCGAGTGTCTGAACCTGGCGGGCTGTCCTGCGGTTCTCTTCCGATGCTTCCAGCCACTCCTCTACCAGAGCAGTTTCATCCTCCGTTGTCTCTCCTTCATAATAGCTGAGAAGCAGGTTCTCCATTCCCTCTCTTTTTACCATAATTTTTATTGCTAGCTTTAATCTAAAGACAAACGGGTGAAAAGAACTCCTAAACAAAAAACTAAAAATATTTTATATACTTAGATTATAATAGGAAAAAAAGCTATTTTTGCCCAACAATAATGAACCCCCACCCTATGAGAAACATACCATTAGAAGATACATCTTTATTATCCGCCATACAAAAAGGAGATAGAAGTGCTTTTGATGTGTTATTTCAAAAGTACTATTCAGTGCTCTGCACCTACTGCTATCGTTTTGTCCGGTTGGAAGATGCAGAAGAGATTGTTCAGGACGTCATGCTATGGCTTTGGGAAAACCGAGAAAGACCCGTTATCGAATATTCGCTCAAGCAATATCTGTTCAAGGCTGTCTACCATCGTTGCATGACCCGGATTGCCCAAAATGAAGTGAAGCAACGGGCAGACACCGCTTACTATGAACGAATGTTCGCCATGCTGCAGGAGGTGGATATCTATCAAATCAACGAATTAAGCAAGCATATACAAAGGGCCATCAACGAACTGCCGCCTACTTATAGGGAAGCTTTCATCATGCATCGTTTCCAGAATCTGAGTTACAAGGAAGCTGCCGAACTACTCAACGTTTCCCCCAAAACGGTAGACTACCGCATTCAGCAGGCTTTGAAGATATTAAGGGTCAAGCTGAAAGATTATCTGCCACTGATATTGATGCACCTGCTCACCTCGCATTAAGACCATACACAAGCAGAACGTCCCCTATACCGTGCCGGCTACACACCGGGACTTAGCCCTAAAGAGTATAGGACTGAGAGGTCAAAACATCCGAATGTTTTACCCCAATACATGGGGATGTTTTCACCCAAAACACCCGGATGTATTACCCAAAAACATCCGGGTGTTTTAATGGAAAGGATGCGGATGTTATGACCTCTCAGTATACGGGTCAGACCGGTTCAGTCCTGATGGGAGAGGCACTAAGTCCCTATACATCCCGTATTCATTAATTATTCTAAAAAAAGTTAGGGAAAACTCCGGGCCACCGGTCATATAAGCAAGAAGTAACCCTATTATTATCATAACCTCAAAATGCACGCAATGAGAAAACTGATTATCCTATTGTCGGCGCTGGTGTACGTCATCCATGCACAAGCGCAATTTTCAGTGACAGCCCATCAGGAAGGATGGGACAATATCCCTCCACAAGTACAAAAACCGGGATTTTCCTTTCAGCAATCCGTACTTGCCAATATGGACGGGGACGATGCCCTTGAAGAAGTAATGCTTTTCGGACGTGACAACGGACACTACCCCACTTTCGACCTTTTCAAGGCCTACTATGCAATCGTAGACAACTATACCAAAGAAATACAATACATTTCCGACGAGATTTATGTCACCGACAAGTACAATCTCCTTGTAGAAGACCGCAACAAGGACGGCATCTCCGAGCTCTACATATCCTACTTCAAAGACGGAAAGTTCAGCGTAGACGAACAAGGTTACAATCTGCGCACCACACGCTGCTACGACCGTATAGAATGGAACCCTATTGGCAAAAACTTTAAATCTTCCGGAAAATGAAAACAAGACTGACACTTATCCTGGTACTCCTTATTTATATAGGAGCTGCCTCGCACACACACGCACAGCAAAAGAAAGTAATCAAAACCATGATGATAGCCGGGCAGGACGGCAGCCATTACTGGCAAGGCGCCTGCGAAGCCATGAAGCAGATATTGGAAAACAGCGGAATGTTCAAAGTGGACTTTGCCTTTACACCCGACTTTGGTGGAGACATCGCCACCTTCAAACCCGATTTCCACCAATATGATTTAATCGTCATCAACTACGGCGGAGCTACATGGACAGAACCCGTACGCAAGAATTTCGAGAAATACGTTGCCGATGGAGGCGGTGTGGTAGTGATACATTCCTCCGTCGTCCCGATGGCCGACTGGAAAGAATACAACGAGATAATAGGCATGGGGGCCTGGGACGGACGAAACGAAAAGGACGGTCCGTATCTGTACTGGAAAGACGGACAATACGTCTACGACTACTCTCCGGGGTATGCCGGCTACCACGGCTTGCAGCACGAAACCGTCATAGAACATCGCGCCCCCCATCATCCTATCCTGCAAGGATTGCCTCCTCAATGGAAACACTTCAAGGACGAGATATATACCCGCCTACGCAGTCCGGTAAGAAACATGGAAATATTGGCCACCGCCTACGAACGCGGACGGCATGAACCGTTGATGTGGACAGTAAGCTACGGGAAAGGGCGCATATTCGTCGACCTCCTGGGGCACTGCGGCAACGACCCGAACATGACTTACTCCATGCGCTGCACCGGTTTCCAGGTGACTTTACTCCGGGGATGCGAATGGGCTGCCACCGGTGCCGTCACCCAAGAAGTTCCCACAGATTTCCCACTGAAGGATACTTATACATTACGTCCGGAGTTCAAGGCTCCTTTTCATGCTTACCCTGAAACCAAACACTGAATACCATGAAATACATCATCCGAACACTGCTGCTGGCATGCTGCTGCATGCAGGCACAAGCACAAGCTCCGTGGAAACCCGATACGGAACTGGAGAAACAATTACAGCAAAGCAATCATGTGCACCGCATAATGAAAGCTAATCCCGCACACGCCGGACTGACGCGGTGGGAAAAGAAAGAGGTATTGAAAAGCAGGGTACTCCCTCTGGCCGAAGATTTCGGTGCTCTGCGCCATACCGGACCCGGAACCATACATGTAGACCGTAAAGTCACTGTCTCAGGCAAAGGAAGTGTCCGTCTGGACACTCCTGCCTCCTTGGGCAAGAAGAATCCAACAAACCGGAATTACGCCACCCCGGAGATTATCCGTCCCCTCGACCGGGAAGACTTGCGGGAATACAACCGCTTTTCCGTTTGGGTATATGTGGATGCACCGGGCGTTTATCTGACCTTTGCCGGATTCACCCTATACAATGAAGGGGAGAAAATCATGCCGACTCCCGGACGCTTTGAAGGACAACACTTCGAGACTGTCTATCCCAACAAATGGCAGCACATCATATGGGAAATACCGGACCTATACCGTGATTGTGTCACCGGCTTTTCGGTAAACATCATGCTGGCAGGTGCTCCTGCAGGAGCCAGCGAACACATGAGCCTATACATAGACGACATGCGCATCGAAAAGGTAGAAGCGGAAAACAGCCGGGGATTCGACCTGCGAAAAGATGCAATGGCCTACTGCCACAGCGGATACAAGCCGGGAGCACGCAAGCAGGCTTTGGTGCAGCACGTACCGGAAAGGACTTTCAGCCTACACGATGCCGCCACGGGACAAACCGTTTATCAAGGTAAGGCCAGTCCTCTGAATCAGGACAAGAAGCAGGACAAAGGATTTCTTGTGCTGGACTTCAGCAGTTTCAATACGCCCGGACAATACTTCCTCTCCATCGGCGACGTACAATCAAAGCCTTTCCCCATCGGAAATGATGCCTACCTGTCTACCGCCTGGCACACGCTGAACTTCTTCTTTTCCGAACGTTGCGGTTTCGACCAGCCCGGCATTCATCAGGAATGCCATCAGGATGTATTCGCCTATCATCCCGACGGACGGAGCATGAGTATTGCCGGAGGATGGCACGATGCAGCCGACCTGACTCAAGGAACGGGAAATACAGCCGAATCGTGCATCGCCCTCCTCGAAATGGCCGGTGCCGTACAAGGCAAAGACAGTATCTTCTACGAACGCCTGCTGGAAGAGGCACGCTGGGGAGTGAACTGGATTCTGCGTACCCGCTTCGGTGACGGCTACCGACTGGGCGGACTGATTATCGGCATTTGGACAAAGAATATCCGTGGTGACAAAGACGACATGCAGACAGAAGCACGAAATACGCCTACGGACAATCTGAAAGCCGCTTCCAGTTGCGCACTCGCCGCCCCTCATTTTGAAAAGAAAGACCCGGTGTTTGCCCGGTGGTGCCGGAACAGTGCCATTGAGGATTTCCAATTCGCCATCGACCTGCTGGATACACAAAGGACGGAACAGAACGAAACCGAACTTTATGCCCTTGCCACCGTCACAGCCATGCGTTTGTACCGCCTTACACAAGATGTTTACTATCTGGACTGGGCAACCCGGCTGGCACGTACCGTCATGGCGGGCCAACAGTTGGAAAAGCGTACCGACTGGAAAATCCCCCTGCGAGGTTTCTTCTATGAATCTTCCCGGAAAAAGCGTATTCTGGCCTATTATCACCAAAGCCAAGAGCACTTGATGGCCGAAGGACTCTCGATGCTACTGACAGATGCCCCCACCCATCCGGACGCCCCGTTGTGGAAGGCATCCTGTGAAGCCTATGCAGACTATCTACGCGGGATTTCACAACTGATTGAGCCGTACGGCATACTGCCAAGCGCCGTATACGAGGTGGATAATACCGATTATAAGAATCTGTACCACGAAGGAGAGCAGGTAGGGCTTCCCAGCCTGGAAGAATACAATACACAAGTGCGCAACGGCATCCCTCTCTCGAAGGATTTCTATCTGCGCCGTTTCCCCGTCGCCTATCAGTTCAGGGGATTCCACGCTGTTGTCATGGGCAAAGCCAAAGCAGCCTTTATTCTTGCACGCCTATTCAACGACAAAGCGTTAAGGGATATTGCAACCCGCCAGGTAGAATACATATTAGGCTACAACCCGTTTGCCATGAGTACCGTTTATGGAGACGGATATGACTATCCGCCGCTTTACGGGGCATACGCCGGAAATGTTGTGGGAGCCGTGCCCGTAGGAATCGAAACATTCGAAAATGAGGACGAACCCTACTTCCCGATGCAAAATAACTGCACTTACAAGGAAATCTGGACACACACCACCGCACGCCTGATGTGGTGCGTAGCAGAACTGTTCAAATAAACAGTTCATTATACCGCTAAAAAAAGCTCCGGAGTTGAAGGTTCCGGAGCTTTTTCTCTGTTTTATGTGATGGACAGTTATGCCTTTTTCAATGCTGCAATACTTTCCTTGAGAGATTTGATGATACTTTCAGCATCTGCCTGCTTCTTGCGTTCCATCTCAAGAACGGCGGCAGGAGCATTATTCACAAACTTCTCGTTACCCAACTTCTTCAATACGCCTTGCAGGAATCCTTCCTTGTGCTTCAGTTCAGCCTCCATACGGGCTATCTCGGCTTCCACGTCAATCATGTTACCCAAAGGTACGGCATATTCCGTAGTACCTACCATGAAGGAAGCAGCACCGTCGGCCTTGTTCTCCACCACATTGATGGACGAAAGGTTACACATTTTCGTAACAACCGCGTTGAACGCCACAACCGGATTCTCACCGATAACCTGCAACTCAAGTGCCTCTTTTTGGGCGATGTTCTTCTGCAAACGGATGGAACGGATATTGCTGATAACCTCTTTCACCACTTCAAACTCCCGGATGATATCCTCATCTACCAATGCCGACATTGACAACGGGCTTACCATCAAGCTCTCACCGTCTGTACGGTCGCAAAGATGCTGCCACAACTCCTCTGTAATAAATGGCATGAACGGATGGAGCAGATGCAACAAGTTATCAAAGAAACCGATAGTTGCTTCATACACTTTCCGGTTGATGGGCTGGCCGTATGCCGGTTTAATCATTTCCAGATACCAGGAAGAGAATTCGTCCCAGAACAGTTTGTAAACAGCCATCAGCGCTTCACTCAAACGGTACTTGCTGAACAAATCAGCCACTTCGGCAGCCACTTCATTCTGCTTGGCCTCAAACCAGCGTATTGCCAGTTCTGAAGCTTCCGGTACCGGAACTTCCGCACTGACTTCCCAACCTTTAATCAGACGGAAAGCGTTCCATATCTTATTATTGAAGTTACGTCCTTGCTCACACAGTGCATCGTCAAAGAGGATGTCATTGCCAGCAGGAGCTGAAAGCATCATGCCCATACGTACACCATCGGCACCGTATTTCTCAATCAAATCCAGCGGGTCGGGAGAATTACCCAACGACTTGGACATCTTACGTCCCAGCTTGTCACGGACAATACCCGTAAAATAAACGTTCTTGAACGGCATCTTGCCTTCGTACTCATAGCCTGCCATAATCATACGGGCTACCCAGAAGAAGATAATGTCCGGACCGGTCACCAAGTCGCTGGTAGGATAATAGTAGCTGATTTCCTCATTGCCCGGATTATTGATACCGTCAAACAAAGAGATAGGCCACAGCCAGGAAGAGAACCAAGTATCCAAGCAGTCTTCGTCTTGACGAAGGTCTTCCTGTTTAAGACCGGCATTACCCGTTTTCTCTTTTGCCAAAGCCAAGGCTTCTTCGGGAGTGGCAGCCACTACATAGCCACCTTCCGGCAAGAAATAGGCAGGAATACGGTGTCCCCACCACAACTGGCGGCTGATACACCAGTCCTTGATATTTTCCAGCCAGTTCTTGTACGTGTTCTTATATTTGGCAGGATAGAACTTCAATTCATCATTCATTACCGGCGGCAAAGCCATGTCGGCAAAGTGCTGCATCTTCAGGAACCATTGCATGGAAAGCTTCGGTTCGATGGGCACATTGGTACGTTCGGAGAAACCTACCTTGTTGGTATAGGCTTCCACTTTTTCCAGCAATCCGGCAGCAGCCAGGTCCTTCTCAATCTGCTCGCGCACATCGAAACGGTCCATGCCGATATACAAGCCGGCAGCTTCACTAAGCGTTCCGTTATCATTGAAGATGTCGATGCTCGGCAGGTTATACTTTTCACCCAGCATGTAGTCGTTCACATCATGGGCAGGGGTTACCTTCAGGCAACCGGTACCGAACTCGATGTCTACATAATCGTCCTCAATGACCGGAATCACGCGTCCTACCAACGGAACAATCACCTTCTTGCCCTTCAACCAAGTATTCTTGGAGTCATTCGGATTGATACACATGGCAGTATCTCCCATGATGGTTTCGGGACGGGTGGTAGCAACCACTGCATAACGTCCTTCGGGGTCACCTTCTACCATGTACTTCAGATAGTACAGCTTGCTGTGTTCTTCCTTGTAGATAACTTCCTCGTCACTAAGAGCAGTCAGCGCCTTCGGGTCCCAGTTCACCATGCGGACACCACGGTAAATCAAACCTTTGTTATACAAGTCGACAAAGACCTTGAGCACGCTTTCACTGCGTTTCTCGTCCATAGTAAAAGCCGTACGGTCCCAATCGCAGGAAGCGCCCAGCTTGCGGAGCTGCTTCAAGATGATGCCACCGTGTTCATCGGTCCATTCCCAGGCGTGCTTCAAGAACTCGTCGCGGGTAAGGTCCGTCTTCTTGATGCCTTGTGCGGCAAGCTTATTCACCACCTTGGCCTCGGTAGCAATGGATGCATGGTCGGTTCCCGGCACCCAGCAGGCATTCTTGCCTTCCATACGGGCGCGGCGTACCAGAATATCTTGTATGGTATTATTAAGCATGTGTCCCATATGCAACACACCAGTGACGTTGGGGGGCGGGATGACGACGGTGTAAGGCTCACGACCATCGGGTTTCGAACTGAATAATTTGTGGTCCAACCAATACTGGTACCACTTTCCCTCCACGTCAGCGGGATTGTACTTACTTGCTAATTCCATGTTTTTAAATCTCTATAATTAATTTATTGCGAATAACGGGCGCAAAATTAATGAATTAAAATTTAAATATATATTTTTGTCCCTACAAAATGAGTCAGGAGTTAGTAGGAGTTAAAGGGAGTTATCGCCCTCCGGGCTTAGGAGTTAGAGGTCGATAGTCCTCTTAATGGTAGGTTGAAAATAAAAATGAGAGACAAATTGAAAATCCGGTATGTCGTATTAATCGTATTACTGTCTGTTGTATGGGCAACGCAGCTCATTCCAATATTGGGAGAAGTATATGCACAGTCTGTATATCCGGTGATTTCCCATTTCTTGTCCTCCTTTTCAAAACTCATGCCTTTTGCCATAGGCGACTTGTTTATTTTCCTCAGTGTACTCGGACTTCTTTTCAATCCAATCAGGGCACGCTATATCCAAAAGAAAAAGTGGAAACAGATTCTGCTGAACGAAATGGAATACTTGCTGTGGATATATGCATGGTTCTATCTGGCATGGGGACTGAACTACTCACAAAAGGACTTTTATGGCAGGACAAACATTCCTTATACTGCCTATACTCCCGAAATCTTTCAGTCATTTGTAGACAACTATATCGACAAGCTGAATGCTTCCTATACAGATGTCACCTCCATTGACGAACCATTGGTCTGCCGGGAAAGCGTACACGGATACAACCAAATCAGCGATACGCTGGGGATACACCGCCCTCCCCACTCCTCTCCGCGCGTAAAGACCATGCTTTTCACTCCGTTCATTTCCATGGTCGGTGTTACGGGAAGTATGGGACCTTTCTTCTGCGAATTTACACTGAACGGTGATTTGCTACCATCGCAATATCCCGCTACTTATGCCCACGAGCTGGCACACCTTTTAGGCATCACCAGCGAGGCAGAAGCCAACTTCTACGCTTACCAGGTCTGCACCCGTTCGCAGGTGAAAGAGATTCGTTTCAGCGGCTATCTTTCCGTGCTATCACATGTGCTGGGTAACGCCCGCCGACTGATGAGCGAAGAAGAATATACAGAACTATTTAATAGGATACGTCCTGAAATCATGGACCTGGCTCAAAAGAACCAGCAATACTGGATGGAGAAATACAGTCCGCTCATCGGAGACATCCAGAACTTTATCTACGACTTGTACCTTAAAGGAAACAAGATTCAAAGCGGACGCAAGAACTATTCGGAAGTAATAGGATTGCTTATCTCTTACGAAGAATGGAAGAACCACGGGAAAGTAATTCCGGAAGAATAAACAATATAAATGGTACATTAAACAATATAATCATGCATACAAGAAAAGAACAAATGGAAGCCTTCGGCCGCTTCCTCGACATACTCGACGAGCTGCGCGAGAAATGTCCCTGGGACCGCAAGCAGACCAACGAAAGCCTGCGCCCCAATACCATCGAAGAGACTTATGAACTTTGCGACGCCCTGATACGCGATGACAAGAATGACATCTGCAAAGAGCTGGGCGACGTACTGCTGCACGTAGCATTTTATGCCAAGATAGGCAGTGAATCCGATGATTTCGACATGAAGGATGTTTGCGACTGTCTTTGCGAAAAGCTTATCTTCCGCCATCCGCACGTATTCGGTGATGTAAAGGCCGAAACCGCAGGCCAGGTTTCTGAAAACTGGGAACAGCTAAAATTGAAGGAAAAAGATGGGAACAAAACAGTGCTGAGCGGTGTACCCGCTGCCCTACCCTCACTCATCAAGGCCTATCGTATCCAGGACAAGGCCCGTAATGTAGGATTTGACTGGGAGGAACGCGAGCAGGTGTGGGATAAGGTAAAAGAAGAAATCCAAGAATTCCAGGCTGAAGTCGCCCACATGGATAAAGAAAAGGCTGAAGCTGAATTCGGCGATGTCATGTTCAGCCTCATCAATGCTGCCCGCCTCTACAAAATCAATCCGGACAATGCGCTGGAACGCACCAACCAGAAGTTCATCAACCGATTCAACTATGTAGAAGCGCACAGCATCAAGGAGGGCAAAAACCTCCATGACATGACGCTGGAAGAAATGGATAAGCTATGGAATGAAGCGAAAGCACTGGAAAAAGAAAGCAAACAAGATGATTCTTCTAAAGGTCAGGTTTAGCGGGCTAAAGCAAAGGTTTAGGGAACTAAAGTAGAGGTTTAGCAAGGCCAAAACGAGGTATCTATCATTTAAAAAGAAGGTTGCTCACATCATTGTGGCAACCTTTCTTAATTTGTATTCATTCACTATTCATCTTTTCCCTTGTGTTTTCCGTGGAGAAGCATCCCCCTTTTTATGCATGCCTTTCAGCAGATCACGATGGAAACGCATTTCAGCTCTTTGCACCAGATAAATCTTTTTACAAGACAATATCTTCTTGAATTTATCAAAGTAGGTCTTGTCCAACCGGTCAGAAGCAATACGGGCATCATATACGCCTTCCATAATTTCCTCATACTGGGCTTCGGTTGTTTTTTCGTCTTTCCCTTGCCGGAGCAGTTTCCAAGCCTCGTCATTGAGCTGTTTCTTCCGGTCTTGCAATTCAAAATACAATGGGAAGAACTTGTCCGCTTCCTCACTTGTCAGTCCAGCTTTCTCGGTGATAAACGCTTTTTGTCTGGCACGGAACTCTTCGGGTGACAGATGTTGGTCACATCCATCACTAGCCCAAAGCAGGGGCATCATGCCACATATCATAACCAATAAAACAATCAGTCTTTTCATTTTTCAATAGTTGAGTGTTGTTACCTTATTCTACATCAGAGTCTGCCAAATAAACATACAATGAATAATCATCCAGCATGGAATTCTCTACGGCCATATTAATATATTCCATTTCTGTTTCCGTATCATCAGCAGCTATACGCTCCACAGAGGGAGTATGCTCCGAAGAAGCCACGCGGATAATCAATGCAGCACCTATAAACATGGCGGTCATATACAACCAAGGCCTTACCTTCTGCCATATTGTAGGCTCTGTCTGCACAGCAGTGAGTTTTTCTTTTTCGGGAAGCCGGTTCATTACCTCTGAAGTAAGATTCTCAAAGTAGCCGTCAGGAACGCGGAAAGGATTTTCCGTCCCTATCTTTTTCAGTATTTTATCTTCTTCTTTCATAAGCTTTCTCCTTTCTGTTTAATTAGACATTGTTTTGTGGCAAAGGTTTAATACTCCTCACCCAAAAACTTTTCTATTTTCTTCACGGCATGGTGATAGGAAGCCTTCAAGGCACCTACGGAAGTACCAAATATATCGGACATCTGTTCGTATTTCATTTCCTGGTAATACTTCAGGTTAAACACCATACGTTGTTTTTCCGGCAAGGCAAGCAAGGCTTTTTGCAAAGCCATCTCTGCTTTATCACCGGAGAAGTAAGGATCACTTTCAAGCTTTTGAAGTGCATCTGCCTCGGGGTCATCCAAAGAGACTGTGGAAGCAGCCCGTTGTTTGTTCAGAAAAGTGAGGCATTCATTCAAGGCTATGCGATAGAGCCAGGTAGAGAGTTTAGCCTCTGCCCTGAAATAATCTATATTAATCCATGCTTTAATGAAAGTATTCTGAAGTAAATCATTGGCATCTTCATGAGAGAGGACCATACGACGAATCTGCCAATACAGCTGCTCGCTATATTGGGTAACAATCATCTCAAATCCCCGCTTTTGTGTGCTTTCGTCTTGTAGAAGAGCCAACACTTCGCGTTCATTATAGGAAGGGGTCATATGTTTTTCTATTCGCATTTATTTTTTAGACTGCCAAAGATACAAAAAGTTTAATTCATACCGATACACAAAGTGTCTCTTTAGCAAGCTGTGTGTCCGGAAAGATGGCAACAGCTTCTTTCAACAGAACATTTTCATTCTCATAACGGGCAGAAAAATGTCCTATCATCAATTTTTTTGCTCCTGCCTCCCTGGCTATCCATGCAGCCTGCGTGGCTGTGGTATGGAATGTCTCCTTGGCACGCGGCGCATCTTCATCAGCAAAAGTAGCCTCGTGAAATAACAAGTCAACTCCTTTTATCTGCTCTACAATAGAAGGCAAATAAATTGTATCCGAACAATATGCATAACTGCGGGGAGATTCAGAAGGACGCGTCAAACGGGCATTTGCTATAATTTCTCCCTCCGGAGTTACATAATCGGCTCCATTCTTAATGCGATTCAACTCATATACCGGCACCTGATAAAAGTCTATCATTTCACGGATGATATGGTTAGGACGCTGCTTCTCTGCAAACAAAAAGCCACAGCATGGCATACGATGGCGTAAGGGAATGGTAGTAACCGTCAACGAACGGTCTTCATAAATCTGTATCGGTTCTTTAGCATCAAACTCATGGAAAAGAACTTGGTACGTCATCTGTTTATTAAAAAATTCCAACATAGGCACCAGCAAATCTCTCAGTCCTTTGGGAGAATGGATATGCAGCTCGGCTGTACGTCCTAAAAGATTAAGTGTGGAAACCAACCCCAATAAGCCAAAACAATGGTCTCCATGTAAATGGGAGATAAAGATATGATTCAAACGTGAAAACTTCAGATGCGATTTACGGAACTGCAACTGCGCTCCTTCCCCACAATCAATCATAAACAGCTTGTCGCGCACATTCACGATTTGAGACGTAGGGAAATGACGCGTTGTGGGTAAAGCGGAACCGCAACCAAGAACATGTAACTCAAATTTTTCCATAATGTGACAAATATAGCGATTTATCCGCACAAACACGAAAAAGAGGATTGCAAAACCGACAGTTTTCTCAATCCTCTCCTCCATATTTACGTATAAAAAGCTCAGCGCATTTCTTACAGTGCGTATTATATGCAAAAAAATATCCTCTATTTCAAGAGCATTGTTATCTCAGCAACACTGAACATAAACTCCGTACTATCACCGGAAACATCCCCCACATAGCGATAAACCAGACCTTTGTTATTCTTCACACATGCCTCCAAGAATACTTTCAATGCCGGCTCTGACACATTCAAGGACCCCTTGACATTTTGTTTCATCTGCTCCTCATTTCCTTTCAAGGAAGCTATATCCATAGAGTTCTCATCTATAGTATAAGTATAGACCACGTTCTCCACCTCTATCACCAGTTTCTCAAGCACGGTGACTTCGTCCACTCTCATAGGACAAGAGATATTGGTGGCTTTCACAAGTTCCTCCAGTTTCTTCTGTTCGCTTTCTTCCTTCGAAACCTTCTGATTCAAGATGTTTTCCAAGTCCTTTGTATCCAGCAGACACTCTGCCTCTTTCCCCGTAGTATTCCCTTTATAAACGAATTTCATCCCGGATTTAGTATCAACCACCATTTCCAACAGTTTCCTGATATTGTCTTTAGGATTACTGAACATGGCGATTGTAGTTGACTTCATGACATCCGGATGCTTTTCCCAAGCCTCAAAATCCGCATAATCTTCGTTCATCAACATAGAATATACCACATTAGTTCCGTCAAAAACAATGCTTGACACCTCGCCAACCGTCCCCATACTCATCGGACACTGCTTGTTGGCAATTTCTATGGCCATTTTTAATTTAGACTTCTGACTGCATGCAGTCAGTAACATCAATGACAGGCAAGCGAACAATACCGTCTTCCCCGCACTTTTGAACATATTTTCCATCATAAATAAAGATTTATAAAAAGAAAGGACACTTGTAATATAAGTGCCCTACTCTTAATTTATAGTTTAATAATAGTTACTTCTTTCCAGCTTCCATCTGCTCTTTCAAAGCAGCCAGAGCATCGATGTCACCCAATGCAGTAAAGTTCTTATCTTCTATCATATCCCAGCACACTAATATTAAAAGAGACTGGAAAACGTTCATGCCTCCAACAGCAATCTCAAGATAATCTGGAAAGCCCATGTATTTCAAAGTAAAGCAAATTACCAATTCACCAATCCAGCAACAAGCACATATCCCTATTCTCAACTTGAATGTCAATTTACCAATATCAGTATCTCTTGCTTTATATTTATCTATCTTGTCTACATAAGCACATAGAAAATAGAATAAAGCAGGGAAAGGCACTAAAAGCAATGAAACCCATGACAGCCAATGCAATTTATGTCTCTGAAAATACCTGACCCACAAAAGAATAGCAACTCCCCATGTTATAGGAATGGTATATAATAAAAACAATACTGAAGTCATTATTTAATACCTATATTATCAAACATTCCCGCACAATCGGCTGCAGCAGTCGCAGCTAAAGCTACCGTAGAAACCGGTCCAGTACAATCTACAATAATCCCCATTATACTTCCTTCCATATCCTTTCTCAATTGAGCATATTTCTCTGCGACACAGCCCGTAAAAGAAGTTGCCGCTCTAGTTTTCAAATTATTTTCTATCTCAATATCCGAAAGCACACCCTCTGCATTATAAAACAAAGTTGCAATCTTTATACCTTCAACATAATGAGTTAAAGTAAAACTACCATCACTATTAAAAGTCTGCGTTAATTGAGTTATTACTGCTTTTTTCAAAAATTCTGATTCCACAACTAAATCATAGACTTTAACCCCAGAAGAAAAACCTCTCGTTAAAGCATCCACAGGTAACACTTTACCATAGATTTCACAACCCTCATAATTAAAAGTAAACTGTTCTTGTTTCAATTCATTCTTTTCAAAATTAGCAACTAAACTTTCATTAGCTGACCGTTCACAGCCAAACATTACAATTAACAATAAAAAAACAATACCTTTTTCATTTCCTTCAATTTAAATAGTCCATATCACAAAAAAGGCCCACTAAAAAGTGGGCCTTCTATTCTATCTCAGAGTTACTTCTTTCCAGCTTCCATCTGCTCTTTCAAAGCAGCCAAAGCATCAATGTCACCCAGAGTAGTAGATGCAGCCTGATTTTGGATGGCAGGAGCAACGTCTTCTCTCTTATTGGCTGACTTCTTGGCAGCAGCCTTCTTTTCAGCTCTTTCTTCTGCCTTTGCAGCATCTTCGAAGATACGGCTGTGAGAAAGGATGATACGCTTAGCGTCCTTATTGAACTCGATTACCTTGAACTCAAGTTTCTCGTCCAACTGAGCCTGTGAGCCGTCTTCCTTAACGAGGTGTTTCGGAGTAGCGAAACCTTCTACGCCATAAGGCAGAGCCACAACAGCACCCTTATCCAGCATTTCGATGATAGTACCTTCGTGTACAGAACCTACTGTAAATACTGTTTCAAATACATCCCAGGGGTTTTCTTCGAGCTGCTTGTGACCGAGGCTCAAGCGGCGGTTTTCCTTGTCGATTTCCAATACCTGCACGTCAATATCAGCACCAATCTGAGTGAATTCAGACGGATGTTTAACCTTCTTCGTCCAAGACAAATCAGAAATGTGAATCAAGCCATCAACGCCTTCTTCGATTTCAACAAATACACCGAAGTTAGTGAAGTTGCGAACTTTTGCAGTGTGCTTGCTGCCGATAGGATACTTCTCTTCGATAGTTTCCCAAGGATCAGACTTCAGCTGCTTGATACCCAAAGACATCTTACGTTCTTCACGGTCTAAAGTCAGGACTACTGCTTCCACTTCATCACCTACCTTCATGAAGTCTTGTGCAGAACGCAAGTGCTGTGACCAAGACATTTCAGATACGTGAATCAGACCTTCAACACCGGCAGCAATTTCGATGAATGCACCATAGTCAGCCATAACAACTACTTTACCATTTACATGATCACCCACCTTCAGATTACCATCCAAGGCATCCCAAGGATGCGGAGTGAGTTGTTTCAAGCCAAGAGCAATGCGCTTCTTCTCATCATCGAAGTCAAGGATAACGACGTTGAGTTTCTGGTCGAGTTCAACCACTTCTTTCGGATCGCTGACACGGCCCCAAGAAAGATCAGTGATGTGAATCAAACCGTCTACGCCACCCAGGTCAATAAATACACCATAGGAAGTGATATTTTTAACGGTACCTTCGAGGACTTGTCCTTTTTCGAGTTTACCGATGATTTCCTTCTTCTGTTGTTCCAGCTCAGCTTCGATAAGAGCCTTGTGAGAAACAACCACGTTCTTGAATTCCTGATTGATTTTAACAACCTTGAATTCCATAGTTTTGCCAACGAATACATCGTAATCGCGGATAGGCTTCACGTCGATTTGGGAACCCGGCAAGAAAGCTTCGATGCCGAATACGTCCACAATCATACCACCCTTTGTGCGACATTTGATGTAACCCTTGATAATTTCTTCGTTTTCCAAAGCAGCGTTTACGCGATCCCAAGAACGGGTAGCACGAGCTTTACGGTGAGACAGTACGAGCTGTCCTTTTTTGTCTTCCTGATTTTCGATGTATACTTCAACAGTATCACCAATCTTAAGCTCAGGGTTGTAACGGAATTCACTCATCGGAATGATACCGTCTGATTTGTAACCGATATTCACAACTACTTCACGCTTGTTCATTGCAATTACGGTTCCGTCAACTACCTCGCGGTCGTTAACCTTATTCAACGTATTGTCATACGCCTTTTCCAGTTCTTCGTGGCTTGCACTGGCTACTGATTCGCCGTTCTCATAAGCATCCCAGTTGAAGTCTTCAATAGGAGCTACATTCTTTAAATTTTCCATTAATAAATAAATTGTTTAACTCGTTAATTAAGTGAGACTTTATGTTGACTCATTGTAAATCGGCCGCAAAGATAGAAGTATTTTCTTGAACTACAAAACAAAAAGCACTCAAAACAGCAGTGGAATAATCAATTAAAGAACAAAAAAATAGTACCTTTGCATCGTTTCATTTATACATAATTTCAATAATTTATCATGAAAAAAATAATCGCATGCATTTCCATCATTTGCTATACATTATTATGTTATAGCCAAAATCAGGCAACGGACAACAACTACCGTACACAAAAGAACATTTCCTATCTTCATCCCGGCGAAAAGGACAGTTATAAGCTGGAGCGTTGCAAACTCGACCTTTATTATCCTACTGATAAAAAAGGATTTGCCACCCTTGTCTGGTTCCACGGTGGAGGACTGGAAGCCGGAGAAAAACATTTTCCGAAGGAATTCCTGGGGCAAGGCTACGCCGTGATAGCCGTAAACTACCGACTCAGTCCGCGTGCGCAAAATCCTGCCTACACGGAAGATGCCGCAGAGGCCGTTGCTTGGACTTTCGAGAATATAGAAGAATTCGGAGGAGATAAAGACAAAATATACATAGCCGGTCATTCAGCCGGTGGTTATCTCTGTCTGATACTCAATCTGGACAAGAGTTACCTGGCAAAGTGGAATATTGACGCCAACAGCCTGGCAGGTGCTTTCCCCATCAGCGGACAGACCACTACCCATTATACCATCCGCAAAGAACGCGGGCTGCCTTCCGACACTCCGATTATAGACAAATATGCTCCTTCCAATAACGTAAGAAAAGACGCTTCACCCATGATACTTATCACTGGCGACAAAGAGTTGGAGATGCTGGCACGCTATGAAGAAAATGCCCATTTGTATGCTCTTCTCAAAGCATTGGGACAAAAATCCACCCTCTATCAGATGGAGGGATTTGACCATGGTACGGTGGTCACTCCAGCCTGCACTTTGATAAACAGCTATATGAAGAAGGCAGGCAAGAAGTAACCACTATCCTTGCCTTTCTTTTACGTATGCCAATGCCGCTCCTATCGCTGTTCTATATTCAGCATAGGGCGGTATATGGAAATGTACATGATAGATATCATCCATTTTAGAAAATACCTCCCGGCACTGGGGCAGTTGGGTAAGATTTCCTATCAGAACAAAATCCTTAATAGGACTGTTCAAAGCTGACAGTACAGCAGCTCCTCCAATGGTTTGAAGTACAGTACAGATGATGCCGCAAGCAATATCTTCTTGGGAAGCATTACTATCCGCCTTTCCGAAAAGGGAGGCGGTGGCGCTTACGGGTAAGTCAGGCAAAGCAACATTACAAATGTCACCTATTTGCAAGTTGATACGGGTCACATCCCCTTTCTCTGCCAACTCGGACACCTGATGGATGTCATGGGTTTTCAGTAGCAGCCTCGACAACCCCTGCAAGGTACCTCCACCAATTCCCAAACCACCAATATGCTGTATCTTATCTCTGTCTATTTTCACAAAAGAAGTACCGGTACCCATACTGACCACAATCAGTTGGTCTATCTCCGTCGCATGCCTGGCTCCCAAGCCATTGGCAATAAACTCATCCGTTTTGCGGGTAGGCAATCCGTATAAAGGACTGTCGACAAATGCGCTTCCTACTCCTGTCAGCATCACCTGCTCCACATCAGACAACTGTATGCCATTGTCATAAATATACTTGCCGAATGCTCCAAACAAGGAAGTCACCGGATCGGTTGCCGTAATAAACATTGGAGACTGTATCTGCCCCTCATTGATTCCAACGATTTTCGTGGTACTTCCACCCACATCTATTCCTATCACTATACCCATAGTTACAAGTAATTTGCAGCAAAGGTACGAAAGAAACGATAATTGACAATTGATTAATGTGATAATGTGCCAATATACTAATTGTCAAATTACCACATTGCTATTTGTTAAACAGTTCGAAGGTGAATTTGCAACCTATTTCCTGATACTTCCAGTTGGCAAAGCTGGCAAATAAGCCAAAGTCAAAGACATGGGTACCAATACCATAACCCACTTCCAGATAAGGCTTCAAGTGAGGTACTACCAGTACATTCAGATACAGACGTTCATTCAATACATACTGGGTATATTTCACCAGATGGCGGAGCAGAAGGAAAGGCGCTTCATAGGTAAGATGTCCGCGGATATATCTGCGGGAAGAGTTGTACCATCGTCCGTCAAGCAACTGGAACACCCCGCCAATATCATCATTCCAGCCCATAGGAAGATTGGAACGCCGCAAATTGGCAAAGTCCACAAAGTATAGCTCTTTCTGATTGGTGAACTCTCCCCAGCCAAAGCGCCAATAAATATCGCGCATCAGTCCCAAAGAAATCTGATGCTGCAAATCAATCTCCACACGTTCGTATGAACCACTACTCTGCAACACCCCGCTGATTCCCCTCTCCCAATCTACCGAAATGGAAGGATACTTGGAATGAAGATTTACCTTGCGGTCACCGTTCATATAATAATATTGTCCTGGAGTCCAGGACAGACGAACACGGGGGGCAAAACTATTATAAGTATGGCGAAACTTATTCAGGATATTCGGGTCGAAATTCGGAAAGAATGACGAGCCGCCGGAACCTACGTTTGTCGCTGATTTTACTGATGGCATACTCGGATAGTTAAGCTCAAATCTGGAACGGTTCACTTCCGTACGTCTATGCATGGATATGCCGACTTCCAGCGACAAGCCGTTCACTAGCTCCCAGCTATGGCGCAGATTCAGATACAAGTCCTTGAAATAGTCCAAATGTATCTGGTTGAAATCAAAAATACTGTCAGGAATAGCTTTCAGGTCATCCAGCACATCACTACTATAAATCCGGTTTCCATTACCAAATTCCAGATGAAGCGCCGCACGCTTACGAGGCCAATAATCGAAGTCAGACCTCACCCTCCAGTAAAATTCCTTCTCTCTAAAGTTATAACCTATCCGGGGAACAACGCGTAGCAGGCGGTCGCCCTTAAAAATACGGTTGTACTTGAATTCTTGCCGATACGAAATTCCATGTGTACCGCTATAGCTCAAAAGAAACGGATTAATTAACGGTGAACAACGCACGCTCCCCAATTTATCCAAGTCTACCGTATAACGACTAATCAGAGCATCGCCAATCTGTCCCCAGAATTCCAGATTCTTATTGACCGATTTCTTTTTCCGGGCGAGCGTATCCCGACGTAAGAAAAAATCCTGATACAGAGTCTCCTCATGCGGGGTTAACGGAACGGGACGTAAAGTTTTAAAGTAGGCGGTATCACGCCGAAAAGCGTTTGTATCTGTACGCAACGTGTACGAATCGGACAAATCATACTTGCTCTTCCATGCCGACTTTCTTATGTCACAGCCGGGAGCCTTCTGAATGATATTCTTATAATCGAGTACAGCTTCATAAGTACCATCTACCACATTTCCCAAAAAACGGAATGTCGCCTCCACGTCATACTGCAATGGCAGGAACTCGTCCGAGTCTCCCACATTTCCCATTTTCACCAGGTTGTTGAACCTTACCATCTCATTGCGTCCGGAAAAGCGCATCTCACGCACACTCCACACGTTGTCACTCACTATCAGATAACCGCCCACCAACTGAAAGCTCTTACTTTTGGGCATAAAGCGGATTTTATACTGAAGGGCATGCCTCTCGCCCATCACCGTATCAATCCGGTAGATATAATATTTCCTGGCATTGGGAGCTAAGGGAGAAATCAGTTTATCATATAATAAAGTAGAAGAATAGATGTTGACATGGAAATATTCAGGCAATCGTCCGTCCAGTTCCCAAAACTCGGAAGCTGTGCCGACACTTGCCTTTACCTTTTGGTCATAGATGTCAGGAGCTGTAAAATGTAAATCGCTATAAGTTTCCATCATATATTCCCGCACCCCTTTCTTGGGCCGGAACATGGAAGGGATATAGCGAAGAATATGATTCTTCTTACGAATGTTCACCCAGCCTTTTATGTAAAGTTCAGCTTTATAACTCTCAATAATACGTTCATAAAAAGGAGCAAAGAAGATGACTTTCTCCATGATGGAGTCTGCCGAACTCACATATTTGTCAACCGGATAAGATATACGCTCCGCCCCTGCCTTCTGTATGAAAGAAAACAAGAAGCAAATCCCAACCCATATAAACAATAAACGTTTCAACCGCAATCTCTCTTTTTTGAACCGGAACAAATATACGGAAGAATTTGTGTAATGCAAAAACATGTTTCATAAAGAAGAAAAATGGCGTACAACTCTTTCATCCAGAGAAATTAGAGAGTTCCACTTCAATTCCCTTCGTTAGGAGTTAAAGAAATCAGAGCAGGTGCGAAGAATCATAAAATCGGCACCATGTATACCGAGTTGTAGGCATTACTAATCGTAATACACGAAGGTTACTGATTGAAACATGAGACGAACACAATCTTCGAGCTATTCTTTTCACACAAGCTGGTTTTCTTTTTTTTGAAGGGGTACATTCTCAAAAAAACACTAATATTTCCAACAACACCCCCCCAAAAAGAGGGGGTGTTTCAAAAAAACATGTATTTTTGCGCCAAACAACCAATAAAAGGAAAGACTTATATGTCAAAAATGCGATTTTTTGCTCTTCAAGAACTTGCCAATCGGCAACCTCTTGAAGTAACTACCCCTTCAAACAAACTGTCCGACTACTACGGCAGCCATGTCTTCAATCGTAAAAAAATGCAGGAATACCTGCCCCGTGAAGCCTACAAAGCCGTGACCGACGCCATCGAAAAGGGTATCCCCATCAACCGCGAAATGGCAGACCTGATTGCCAACGGCATGAAAAGTTGGGCAAAGTCCCTCAACGTCACCCACTACACGCACTGGTTCCAACCTCTGACAGACGGAACAGCCGAAAAGCATGACGGCTTCATCGAATTCGGCGAAGGAACAGAAGTAATTGAACGTTTTTCCGGCAAACTGCTCATCCAGCAGGAACCGGATGCCTCCTCTTTCCCCAACGGAGGTATCAGAAACACATTCGAGGCACGTGGATATACGGCTTGGGACGTTTCTTCACCCGCTTTTGTGGTAGATACCACGCTCTGTATCCCCACCATCTTCATCTCTTATACCGGCGAAGCACTCGACTATAAGACTCCATTGCTCAAAGCCTTGGCAGCCGTAGACAAGGCAGCGACAGACGTATGCCAACTGTTCGACAAGAATATCACACGTGTCTTCACCAATTTAGGTTGGGAACAAGAGTATTTCCTCGTCGACTCGGCACTGTACAATGCCCGCCCAGACCTTTGCTTGACCGGACGCACCCTGATGGGACACTCTTCGGCTAAAGACCAACAACTGGAGGACCACTATTTTGGCTCCATCCCGCCACGCGTCACAGCCTTCATGAAAGAACTGGAAATAGAATGTCACAAACTGGGTATCCCGGTCAAGACACGCCATAACGAAGTAGCTCCCAACCAATTTGAACTGGCGCCTATCTTTGAGAACGCCAACCTTGCCAACGACCACAACCAGCTTGTGATGGATTTGATGAAACGCATTGCCCGCAAGCATCACTTTGCCGTACTGCTTCACGAGAAACCCTACAACGGCGTGAACGGCTCGGGCAAGCACAACAACTGGTCGCTTTGCACCGATACGGGTATCAACCTATTTGCACCAGGCAAGAATCCGAAAGGTAACATGCTGTTCCTCACCTTTCTGGTAAACGTACTGATGATGGTATACAAAAACCAAAACCTGCTACGTGCCTCCATCATGAGTGCCGGAAACAGCCATCGTCTGGGAGCCAACGAAGCACCGCCCGCCATTCTGTCCATCTTCCTAGGCAAACAGCTTTCTTCCATCCTCGACGAAATAGCCCGCCAGATAAGTAATAGCAAGATGACATCGGAAGAGAAAACGACATTGAAATTGGGCATCGGACGTATTCCTGAAATATTACTGGATACCACCGACCGTAACCGTACCTCCCCATTCGCCTTCACCGGCAACCGCTTTGAATTCCGTGCCGCAGGTTCATCCGCCAACTGTGCCGCTGCCATGATTGCCATCAATGCAGCTATGGCAAACCAGTTGAACGAATTCAAAGTCTCCGTCGACAAACTGATGGAAGAGGGAGTCGGCAAGGATGAAGCCATCTTCCGCATTATGAAAGAGACCATCATCGCCTCCGAGCCTATCCGCTTTGAAGGTGACGGCTACTCCGAACAATGGAAGCAGGAAGCCGCCCGCCGCGGGCTGACCAATATCTGCCACGTTCCTGAAGCCCTGATGCACTACATGGACAACCAATCACGCTCCGTCCTCATCGGTGAACGTATCTTCAACGAAACGGAGCTTGCCTGCCGTCTGGAAGTGGAATTGGAGAAATACACCATGAAAGTACAGATAGAAAGCCGCGTACTAGGCGATCTTGCCATCAACCACATTGTGCCGACTGCCGTTATCTACCAAAACCGCCTGTTGGAAAATCTCCGTGGCCTGCGCGAGGCCTTCTCTCCCGAAGAATACGAAGTCCTCAGCGCCGACCGGAAAGAACTTGTACGCGAAATATCCAAGCGCGTAACCGCCATCAAGGTGCAAGTACGCGAAATGACCGAAGCCCGCAAAGTAGCCAACCACATGGATAATTACAAAGACAAGGCTTTCGCTTACGAAGAAACCGTACGCCCTTATCTAGAAAGCATCCGTGACCACATCGACCACCTAGAGATGGAAATTGATGATGAAATCTGGCCACTTCCGAAGTATAGGGAGCTGTTGTTCACGAAGTAAAAGGGGATTTACAATTTGACGATTTACGATTGAAGTTACTTCCGTAAACATAAACTTACTTGTTAATGAGCAGTTGTTTAACAATACAAACTTCAATCGTAAATCCCCTAAATTCTCCTTTATCTCCCTCCCTACGACATCTTTTTGTCATATTTGTGCAATATTTAATTTTTTCTTTTTACATTTGTGCTGTATAACACAGTTTTGCAGCAGTTATGGTAAAAGTAAACTTATCTGATATTAATGTTCCGGAGTTGATTGCAGATATATGGTCTCCCCTGAATGACGAACAACGGGAGTTCCTCGCCAACCACTTCACACTCCAGAACTACAAAAAGAACGAAGTCATCCATTGCGAAGGCGAGACCCCTACATACTTGATGTGTCTGCTGAGTGGAAAGGTAAAAATCTATAAAGACGGAGTCGGCGGAAGAAGCCAGATTATCCGTATGATTAAACCTGTAGAATATTTCGGTTATCGCCCATATTTTGCAAAAACAGACTATGTCACGGCAGCATCCGCATTCGAGCCGTCTCTTGTTTGCCAGATACCTATGACTGCTTTAATGACTCTGCTCACACAAAACAATGATCTTGCCATGTTCTTCATCAAACAATTGTCCGTTGATTTGGGCATTGCCGATGAACGTACCGTGAACCTGACTCAGAAACACATCCGCGGAAGGTTGGCAGAATCCTTGCTGTTCCTCAAAGAAAGTTATGGTCTGGAAGAAGACGGTTCCACCTTGAGTATCTATCTCTCACGTGAAGACTTGGCAAATTTGTCAAACATGACCACTTCCAACGCTATACGTACTTTGTCACAGTTTGCCACAGAACGATTAATCACCATCGACGGACGTAAAATCAAAATCATAGACGAAGAGAAGCTGAAGAAAATCAGCAAAATCGGATAACAATTGATACCCCACACGTTAATTGTATCTTCATCCTCCCCCCTTTATTACCTTAACACGTATCAGAATATTTCCGGCATATCCTTACGCATCGGCAGTCCAGAAAATACCAGTTCTATCCATCACCACCACAAAAGGTATGTCCAAAGAAGAATACAAACTCTCTGCACTGCCAGTGGCATTGGTTACTTCACAACCCAACGGTTTCTACTACGGCATCCAGACCATTTGTCAGCTTTTACCACCTGCCATATTTGGTAAAAGATACACCGGATGAAATAATCCCATCGGATATGTACATAAATGAGACAGAAGTGTATTAGAAGATTTAAAATCAGGGATTAAGATTATCTGACACCTATATAATAGCTACTCAAAACCAGCTCTTAATCCCTAACAATCTCTAATCTTAAATCAGTCCTCTTGCTGAAAGATACCTTTCTGCCTCAATTGCCGCCTGACAACCTGTTCCAGCAGCTGTAATGGCCTGACGATAATGAGAATCGGCCACATCTCCGGCAGCAAAAACTCCCGGCACTTTCGTACGCGGTGTTCCCGGCTCGGTAACGATGTAACCTACTTCGTCCGTATCTATATAAGGCTTGAAAATGTCCGAGTTAGGATTATGACCGATAGCCAGGAAAAAACCGTCAATAGCTACATCATAGCGTTTCTCATCCGGCTCCCCCATACGCTGTACCAAGTGTACGCCTTCCACACCGTTCTCTCCAAACAGGCCTACAGCGTTATGTTCAAACAGTACTTCAATCTTGTCATGCTTCATCACACGCTCCTGCATAATCTTGGACGCGCGCAGATAAGGTTTGCGGACTATCAGATAAACCTTGGCAGCCAATCCAGCAAGGTAAACAGCTTCCTCGCAGGCAGTATCTCCACCACCTACAACAGCTACCGTTTTCTTGCGGTAGAAGAAACCGTCACAAGTGGCGCAAGCGCTGACACCCATTCCTGCATATTTCTTTTCGTCCTCCAACCCTAGATACTTGGCGGTGGCACCCGTAGCGATAATCAGTGTTTCTGTTTCAATTACTTTTTCATCATCAATCGTAATCTTGTAAGGTGCTTCAGTAAGGTCGGCGGCAGTAGCCACTCCATAGCGCAAATCTGCACCGAAACGTTCCGCCTGCTTCCGCAAGTCTTCCATCAGCTCAGGACCACCGATACCCTGGGGATAACCGGGAAAGTTCTCCACATCAGTGGTGGTTGTTAACTGGCCACCAGGCTGCAATCCTGCATAAAGCACTGGTGAAAGATTGGCACGACCTGCATAGATAGCGGCAGTATATCCGGCGGGCCCTGAACCGATAATCAGACATTTTACTTTTTCTGTTTCCATCATTATTTTATTTACTATTTGACTATTTACTATTTATCGCAGGTCAATTACCTCAGCAGCAGGGTATGCCTTTTTATCAAACACGAAAAGGGTATCCGGATAATCCTCCCCGGTCTGATAGGAATCGACAATAATAACCACTGCATCTCCCCCCCGTTGCACCATACTGACACGCTCGGGACGATACATATCTTTCGTCACATACAGAATGATGCATTGCAAGTCCTGCTTCCGCCCCGTGGCTGTCAAGACAACCTTATAGAGCGAGCTGAACCGAGGGTTGTCCACCTTCCCCAACTTCAAGTTGTAGCCTTGTTTATAAAGCGACAACAATGCATAAGGATTAACACTCTGCAACTCTTCAGCCGTAGGCTCAGAAACATTCACCTCATCGCTGGAACTAAGATAGCTCCATTGCGTATGTCCGTCAAACCACGTTGTCACTCCATCCGTTTCCAATAAGAATTTATCTCCTTTCAGACGAATAACACCGGTAGAAGAACCTTCGGGCGCTTGGGCTGTAAAAGTAATTTTGATTCCTCCTGCATTCTTGAACGCCTCAGCAGTACAGTCCAGTATATCTTTTGCATCCGGTTGCTGTGTCCAGGCAGGCAAGGCAAACGCAAGCATATATATACCCAACAATAGTTTATAGATTTTCCACATATTCATATTTTAGATTATTCATTTTAGAATATAAAGGGAATCAGCTTTTAGTCCCCTTTTCAAAAAACGCCCTCCTATTGCAGATTGTTCAGTCGCATTTCCAAGTCGTTCTCATCTATACAGAACACCTCGCGTGGCTTGCTGCCTTGCGCCGGTCCCACAATTCCCGCTTTCTCCAACTGATCCATGATACGTCCGGCACGGTTGTAACCGATAGCAAACTTACGCTGAATGAGCGATGTGGAACCTTGCTGATGGATAATAATCAGACGAGCTGCATCCTCGAACAAAGGATCAAGACGTCCCATATCCACATCCCCCAAATCACCTCCTGCATTTTCATCCACATATTCGGGCAGATAGAAAGCAGTGGGGTACCCCTGTTGGCGGGCGATGAACTTCGTAATCTCCGCCACTTCGGGGGTATCGATAAAAGCACACTGCACACGCACCGGGTCAGCTCCTTGCAGGAATAACATATCACCGCGTCCTATCAGCTGGTTGGCTCCCGGACGGTCAAGGATGGTACGCGAATCGACCATTGCCGATACACGGAAAGCGACACGTGCCGGAAAGTTGGCTTTAATCGTACCCGTAATGATGTTCGTCGTCGGTCGCTGTGTAGCGATAATCATGTGTATACCTACGGCACGCGCCAACTGAGCAATACGGGCGATGGGCAGTTCCACGTCTTTGCCGGCTGTCATAATCAAGTCACCGAACTCATCAATAACGACTACGATGTAAGGCATGAACTTATGTCCTTTTTCCGGATTCAGATGACGGCTAATAAACTTCTCATTGTACTCCTTGACATTACGCACATGAGCAGCTTTCAGCAAATCATAGCGGGTATCCATCTCCACACAAATGGAGTTCAAGGTCTGCACTACCTTCGTGACGTCTGTTATGATAGCGTCTCCTCCATCGGGCAATTTGGCAAGAAAATGATGTTCGATTACGGAGTATATACTGAATTCCACCTTCTTGGGGTCTACCAGCACAAACTTCAGCTCTGCCGGATGTTTTTTATATAATAAAGAGGTGATGATTGCATTCAATCCCACCGACTTACCCTGTCCGGTGGCACCGGCAACAAGCATGTGCGGCATCTTGCACAAATCCACCATAAACACTTCGTTGGTAATGGTCTTACCTAGTGCGACAGGCAAGTCGTAAGTAGACTCCTGGAACTTCTTGCTACCGATAATGCTCTGACCAGATACAATCTTCGGATTGGAATTGGGCACTTCGATACCAATCGTACCTTTTCCCGGAATGGGAGCAATGATACGGATGCCGAGTGCCGAAAGGCTGAGGGCAATATCATCTTCCAGACCGCGTATCTTCGAAATGCGGACACCCTGCTCGGGAGTGATTTCATACAGTGTCACCGTAGGACCTACTGTAGCCTTGATGGTGCTGATTTCTATACCAAAACTGCGCAACGTATTGATGATCTTATCCTTATTCGCATTTTGCTCTGCCATGTCAATGGTCGGGCCATTGTCATCGTAATGCTTCATCAAGTCTATTGTGGGGTAATGGTAGTTTTCCAAATCCAGACGGGGATTGTATGGTTCCTTCTCCGCACCTACATACTCCTCCTCTTCGGCCTTTTCAACCTGGAATGCCGGCTCCTTCTCTACCGGCTGTTCTCGAAGAGGTGGCATCGGCTCCGATACAGGAGTTTCAAAAGTCATAGTGACATCTTCATCGGCAAATTTGGTTGACTTCGTTCTTTCACCATTCCCGCCTAAGTCAAGGGTAATTTCATGCAACGGTTCAATCTCTTCTTTCTCCGTGGCAGCATCCTCCTCCTTCTCAAATTCTTTTTCCGCCTCTACAACTTCCGAAGCCGGAGCACTCGTGTGTTCCTTTGCACCCCAAGAGGTCTTGAACTCTTCCGGCGTTTCACCCGGCGCGCTTTCAGCCTTTTCTTTCCGCTTCAAGAAGCTGAGGCTGAACAATCTGCGCAACCAGATTATAGTACGCGTACTCAAATAAATCAAGAAGCAGATGGCAGTCACTAACAGTAGCAGCCAGACTCCCGGTGCACCGACTTGAGACACAAGCCAATTGCTGACATTATATCCGTGCATACCGCCCAGATAGAGGAAAGAGTCCTTGTACAGGTCTACAAATACAAAACCGAAAAATACCGAGAACCACACCAGCATCAACGAACAGCCGACGAACCACTTCCACAAGCGCACCACACGCACCCGCATCAACTTCAGCCCCGCCACAGCCAAGAACACAAGAATCAAAAAAGACGATACACCAAAACAATCATTTATCAGATAGCTGGCCAACTGTGCACCGCGGCTACCGGCGTAGTTCTTCACCCCATTGTTTGTGGAAATCAGCTCCTGTGCACTGCCTCCGTCAATGATGCTCTGGTCTGCCGCCCCTGTGAAAAAGAACGACGTGAAAGCAAGCAACAAATAAACCGAAAAAATTACAAGTACCAAACCTATAACAAAATGAACGGTTTCACTTTTTAATAACGTTGACACTTTCTCGAAAAATGAGAGTGACAGTTCCGTATCTTTAGTTGTTGAATTTTTCTTTGCCATATTTTTTAGATAACTATTGAGAATCGATTGCAAAAATAATAAAAACTATCCTTCTGCCGCGTTGTTTTCATGCTTTAATTTCTCTCATGCCGGTTATGGGCATTCCTAATCTGCAACTGTAGTTTTATCGTATGTTTTACTTACATACTTGCATAAAATGACATAGTACACTAATTTACAGCAGATTGCGCCACGAAAGCAGGCCTCATGCAAGCATGCAGGCAGATTTTGCTTACATGACGCAATCCGTGCATGCCCTATACACATCAATCTACTCTTTTCCCTTCAAAAAGTAAATCGGCTGTTTATGCAACCCTTTGTTCACCAACACATTCTACTCACAAAGACGACAAATCTGCCGCATTACAGTCGTGCGGGTCATGCCGCAAATCAATTCTGCATAGCACACGTCAGTTGGATAACTCTTGCCTTCGACTAAACATGTAATCGTATACTTCGACATTGTCACAGCCACTACAAGTTCATCATATAGATAAGAGACAAATCACAAGATATAGAAATTCTCATCTAGATGGTAAATATGTTGAAATTCCCGACCTTACTGCTATAGCCTGCCGACCTTGGCCCCGGTAACCATCATATAAAGATACGCATTGACAATTCACCCAGCTTTGTACCAGCCGAAATCCAAAGCTCACACGCCTAAACTGACGGCACACTAATCAACAGGAACAACAATCTAGGCAACTTCTATATCGAAGCACCCCCACACGCCTATCTCAAACAGGTACAAGTCTACCCTACCCGACCAGACAACCATTGCCTGAATGACTTCTTGCAGAACGAAGCCTATATGCCCCTTGACTACATGAACAATCATCCCTCATTCACCATATCAAGACTGGGCAACGAGTTGGGTGACGACGTTGACCTGATGCGTAATTGGCTGTATGAATTCAGTTTGCCTATGTCGATACCCCAAAGGGAGGTACCTTGAATAACAGCTGCCGGAAGACAAGAGGAACAGAATATCATGTAGTGAAAAAAGAATAATCCTGCCAATTAATTTGCTTCTACTTTCGGTTTGCGCTATCTTTGCGTTTCAAATCAAGAAGATATGAAAAAAGAAAGCCAAGTGATATTCGATCGGAATGTTGTAGAGTTTGTGACCGTAGCCGCCGAGTTTTGCAAGTTTCTGGAACAAGCGGAAGGGGTGAAACGCTCTACATTCGTCGATACATCCTTAAAAATACTTCCGCTGCTCTACCTGAAGGCCTCCATGCTGCCCGAGTGCGAAACCATAGGAGATGAGGCACCGGAAACATTCGTCACTGAAGAGACCTATGAGGTACTCCGCATGAACCTCGCCAATATTCTGGCCGAGAAAGACGACTATCTGGACGTGTTCGTATCTGACATGAAGTATAGTGACCAGCCCATCACCAGGAACATTTCCGAAGATTTGGCCGATATATATCAGGACATCAAAGACTTCATCTTCGTATTCCAACTGGGTTTCAACGAGACGATGAACGATTCGCTTGCCATCTGCCAGGAAAACTTCCGCCTCCATTGGGGACAAAAACTTGTCAACACCCTGCGTGCCCTGCACGAGGTGAAGTATGCGCAAGATGAGGATGAAGAGGAAGAAACCGCCGACTTTGAATATTAAATTATGGTTATCAAAAGAACAATAGATAAAGAAACGGTGAAAGATTTGCCCAAAGCCGCCTTTCCGGGACAAATACATGTCGTACAAACACCCTGGGAAGCGGAAAAAGCGGTCTCTTATCTGAAGTCCTGCCCGCTACTGGGCATAGACAGTGAGACCCGCCCATCGTTCACAAAAGGTCATGTCCACAAGGTAGCCCTGCTACAAATTTCTTCAGAAGAGCATTGCTTTCTGTTTCGCCTCAATCTCACGGGACTGACGTTACCGGTCATCACATTGCTTGAAAACCCAAGTGTAACGAAAGTAGGCCTTTCCTTGCGGGATGACTTCATGATGCTGCACAAGCGGGCGCCTTTTGAACAGCGTGCCTGCATTGAATTACAAGAATATGTCCGTACTTTTGGTATCCAGGATAAAAGCCTGCAAAAGATATATGCCATCCTTTTCGGGGAAAAGATTTCGAAAAGCCAGCGCCTTTCCAATTGGGAAGCCGAAAACCTGACCGAACCGCAGAAACTGTATGCAGCCACCGATGCCTGGGCATGTCTCAACATCTACAACAAACTGCAAGAACTGAAACAGACAGGAGATTTTGAAATAGAAACCAATAATAATGTGGTAATGTGATGCACATTATCACATTACCACATTAATCACATTATATATATGTACAAAGTATACCTTAAACCCAATAAAGAGGAGTCATTAAAGCGTTTTCACCCGTGGGTGTTTTCCGGCGCCATCGCACATTTCGACGGAGAGCCCGAAGAAGGGGAAGTTGTTGAAATCTACACGTCCAAAAAGGAATTCATAGCCAAAGGGCATTTTCAGATTGGCAGTATCGCCGTACGCATACTGACCTTCTGTCAAGAAGAAGAAATCAATGCGGACTTCTGGAAACGTAAACTCAGCATAGCATACGACATGCGCCGCAGTATCGGCATAGCCGGAAACCCGACAAACAACACCTATCGCCTGGTGCACGGGGAGGGAGACAACCTGCCGGGGCTGGTTATCGACATTTATGCCCGTACTGCAGTGATGCAGGCACATTCTGCCGGCATGCACCTCGACCGCATGGCCATTGCCGATGCCCTTACCGAAGTGATGGGCAACCAGATAGACAATATCTATTACAAATCGGAAACGACCCTTCCCTTCAAAGCCGACCTCTATCCGGAGAACGGTTTCTTGAAAGGCGGCAGCACAGACAATGTAGCCATGGAGTACGGTCTGAAGTTCCACATCGACTGGTTGAAAGGCCAAAAGACCGGTTTCTTTGTAGACCAACGCGAGAACCGTTCGCTACTGGAACGTCATGCCAAAGACCGCAGCGTACTGAATATGTTCTGCTATACCGGCGGCTTCTCCGTATATGCCATGCGCGGAGACGCCAAACTGGTGCATTCCGTGGACAGTTCCGCCAAAGCCATCGACCTGACCAACAAGAATATAGAGCTGAATTTCCCGGGTGACACCCGCCATGCCGCATACGCAGAAGATGCCTTCAAGTACCTTGACCGCATGGGCGACCAATACGACCTGATAGTTCTTGACCCTCCTGCTTTTGCCAAGCACCGCGATGCTCTGCGCAATGCCCTGCAAGGCTACCGCAAACTGAACGTCAAGGCTTTCGAGAAAATCAAGCCCGGCGGCATCCTCTTCACATTCTCGTGCTCACAAGCCGTCAGCAAAGAAAACTTCCGTACGGCTGTGTTTACAGCCGCTGCCATGTCCGGCCGCAGCGTACGCATCCTGCACCAACTGACGCAACCTGCCGACCATCCGGTCAGTATCTATCATCCGGAAGGGGAATACCTGAAAGGACTGGTTCTATATGTAGAATAGAGGAAAAAGCAGGCTAACAGAGCCTACTTTTCTTAAATAGAGTTAATAAAAAGCAGAAATACACCAAAATAGCATGTTATATAACATAAACCGTGTATATTTGCACTGTGTTTTTCATGGTATTAGATTTAAGGTTAATAAAGATTGGGTGTCTGGGATAGATACCCTTCTTTTTTTATAATACATTCCTTACCAAAATCCATCCCTCATTAATCTCTTTCATTGAAGAAAAAGCCGTACAGAGCTTGTTTTTCTCCCCGCCTCATTGTACATTTGCATCTATTACATAATTTAAAATATAAAAAGCTAATATTATGAGCATCAAATTCCGACTCACTGCCATGCAATTCCTGCAATTCTTTGTCTGGGGAGCATGGCTGATTTCATTAGGTGGTTACATGGGCGGTACGTTACATTTTGAAGGCGGACAAATCGGAGCAATCTTTGCAACCATGGGCATCGCCTCACTAATAATGCCCGGCCTGACCGGTATCGTTGCTGACAAATGGATAAATGCCGAACGCCTTTATGGTATACTACACCTGGTTGGCGCCGGTGCCCTGATTTATGCTTCAACTGCCACTACGTACAACCACATGTACTGGGCCATGCTACTCAACATGCTTGTTTATATGCCCACGTTATCCTTGGCCAACACTGTATCCTACAATGCACTGGAAAGATATAAAATGGACTTGGTGAAAGACTTCCCCCCCATCCGTGTATGGGGAACAGTAGGTTTTATCTGTGCCATGTGGGCTGTGGACCTCACCGGATTCAAGGCGAGTGCGGCACAACTCTATGTGGCAGCCATATCGGCAGCTGCGCTGGGGCTTTACGCCTTCACCCTTCCTGCCTGCCCCCCCATGCGCTGCGAAGGAAAAACAATGCTCTCCGCTTTCGGGCTGGATGCACTGGTGCTGTTCAAGCGCAAGAAGATGGCTATTTTCTTCTTGTTCTCCATGCTGCTGGGAGCCGCTCTTCAAATAACAAACACATACGGTGACCTTTTTCTGGGTTCATTTGCTTCCATACCCGAATATGCGGATTCATTCGGTGTAAAACACTCCGTCATCCTACTTTCCATCTCGCAAATGAGTGAGACGCTGTTTATCCTTGCCATCCCATTCTTCCTGAAACATTTCGGAATCAAACGCGTTATGTTAATAAGCATGTTTGCATGGGTATTCCGTTTCGGACTTTTTGCCCTCGGAGACCCGGGAAGCGGACTATGGATGCTCGTTCTTTCGATGATTGTCTATGGTATGGCATTTGACTTTTTCAATGTATCGGGCTCACTGTTTACAGAAATGGAGGCACATCCCAGTATCCGCGCTAGCGCACAAGGTTTGTTCTTTATGATGACAAACGGTGTGGGAGCCATCATCGGAGGCTATGCCAGCGGAGCCGTGGTGGATGCCTTCTCGGTATATGCCGAAGGCGGAGGACTGGTAAGCCGCGACTGGACACCGGTATGGTTTATCTTTGCAGGATATGCCTTAGTCATAGGTTTGTTGTTTGGAATGGTGTTCCGCTATAAACATAATCCGGAAAAAATAGAGAAAAACTGATTGAGAGTCAGGTTGATTTAATAGGTATGAATAAGAAAAAGATAGAACTACAAGTGCTGAATATTTCCAACAGCCAAGCGCAAGCGGGTGCATACGCACTGGTATTGGGCGAGGTGGACGGTAAACGCCAGCTACCGATTATCATAGGTGCTACCGAAGCGCAAGCTATGATCATTGAGATGAAAGGTATCGTACCACCCCGTCCGTTGACCCATAACCTATTCGCCTCCGTTCTTGAAGTGCTGGGCGTAAAACTGATGCGCATTCTTATCTATAAAGTAGACAACGGAATATTCTACTCTTACCTTTATATGAAAACCGAAGAAACCATTCTCCGGATTGATGCGCGTACCAGCGACGCCGTTGCCTTGGCATTACGCATGAATGCTCCTATCTTTATCTACGAAGACATCCTTGAAGCAGAATGTCTGAAAATCGTCGAAGGTTCCACCGACCCGACAAAAGACAGCGAACCGGACAAAGATGAACTGTTGCAGGAAGACTCGATAGACATACTGAAAACAGCCCTGCAAAAAGCAGTCGATGAAGAAGACTATGAACGTGCCGCACGGCTAAGAGACCAGATTAATCAACTCAAAAACAATTTGTAATATGCACGTATTCTATACTCCCGACATACAGGTCTACGCAGAGCTGCCCGAAGAGGAAGCCGCACACGCCATACGCGTCTTGCGCTTGCAGGCTGGAGACGAAATCATGCTGACAGATGGAAAAGGCTGCTTTTATCGTGCCGAAATCAGTACGGCTACCAACAAGCGCTGTCTGGTAAATATTCTGGAAACCCTTCCGCAAGCCCCCTTATGGAAAGGTCATCTGCACATTGCCATGGCGCCCACCAAGAACATGGACCGTACAGAGTGGTTTGCCGAGAAAGCCACGGAAATAGGTTTTGACGAACTGACATTCCTGAACTGCCGTTTCTCGGAACGAAAAGTCATCAAGACGGAGCGCATCTCCAAAATATTGGTTTCTGCTATCAAACAGTCGCTCAAAGCCCGTCTGCCTCAACTGAATGAGATGACAGACTTCAACAAATTCATCACACAGCCCTTTTCGGGTCAGAAATTCATCGCACACTGTTATGAAGGTAAGAAACAACTTTTGAAAGACATCGTACATTCTGGGGAAGATGCGCTGGTACTAATCGGTCCCGAAGGAGACTTCAGTGAAGAGGAAGTCCGGAAGGCAGAAGAAAACGGATTTATCTCCATCAGCTTGGGAAAATCAAGGCTACGCACGGAGACAGCGGCACTTGTTGCCTGCCATATTCTTAATTTACAAAATCAATGATACTCACCAAAACAAAACTATATGAAGAAAAATCTATTCTTACACTTCTCGCTACTGACGGTACTCATTGTATCGATAAGCGCCTGTTCATCTAAAAAGCCGGAATATACCTATGTGATTCCTTCCGATGCCTCACAAGTCATCGCAATCAATTTAAAATCATTGGCAGACAAGGCTGGAGCAAAAGACAAAGAGAACAAAGAAGCTCTGCAAAAACTGACAGATGCCTTGAAAAGCGATATGAATACGGTGACTTACCAACAATTGGAAGCTATATTGAAAGACCCGACTCAATCGGGAGTGGATGTCAATGCACCAATCTATATCTTCAACGCTCCCTCATTCCCCTATACCACAATGGTGGCCAAGGTTCAGAATGAAGATGATCTGCTGAAACTTCTGGAGGTGACGGAGAAAGAACAGATAAGCAGTCCGATTGAAGAAGCAGACGGTTACAATTTTGCCCGGCTCAACAAACGTGCACTGCTTGCCTTCACTCCTACCACGGTTATGGTAGTGAACTATACCGGCACATCGCAACTGGAAAAAGTAAAAGAGGAAATTCCCGCCTTGCTGAAACAGACCAAAGAAAACAGCATAAACAACAACCCCGGTTTCAAGAAAATGCAAAAGCAGAATGGAGACATCAATATGCTCATCTCTCCTTCCAGCCTGCTGAGTGCATACGCCAATCCGTTGAACTACGGAATATCCCACAACGTCGACCTGAAAGATATGAAGATGCTGGGAAATCTCTCTTTCGAAAAAGGAAAGATTGAACTGAAAGTAGAGAGTTATACCGAGAATGCAGAACTGAAAGCACTTTTCGAGAAGCAAATCAAAAGCACCTGTCCCATCGAAAACACGTTCTTGAAATATTTCCCCAAATCTACTCTAGCACTGTTCAGTATAGGTATCAATGGAGAAGAGTTCTACAATGTGCTGCAAGAGAACGAACAGTTCCGCAACGATTTCTCCATTACCAAAGCTGCCGAAGTGAAGAACTTGTTCAGTGCCTTCCATAACGACCTGACCGTAGGTCTAATCAATGTAACCATGAACAGTAATCCTTCTTTTCTGGCCTACGCCAGCGTAAAGAACGATGCTCCCTTGAAAACCCTTTATGAAAAAAAGTCCGAACTGGGACTGAAGCGTGGCGAAGACATCGTGAAGCTGAATGAGAATGAATATGTCTATAAATCACGCGCTATCAACATATTTTTCGGCATACGCAACAAGCAGATGTACGCTACCAATGACGAACTGCTGTACAAGAATGTATGCAAGACCGTTGACCCGTCTGCCAAAGAAACGGAGTTTGCTTCCGGCCTGAAAGGCAAGCGCACAGCCTTTGTCATCAATGCTGAAGCCGTACTCGACCTGCCCGTTGTAAAAATGCTTGTTGGATTCGGCGGACAAGAGTATAGCACCTATTACTCACTGCTCGGCAATATCTCGCACCTGGAAGCCGTTGGCAACGAGGACAAGGCGACCGTCACCCTGCAACTGAAAAACAAGAATGCCAACGCACTGAAACAGATTGTGGACTTCATCAAACAGTTTACGGGCATGTAATTAAGGATTAAAAGATTGCAGTTTACTAATCCTTAATCCCTAACATTCAACATCAGATTATAAATGAATAGTATTCACCTGCGGCAAACACTACCCAAAGTGTTTGCCGACCGTGATGCCGTCAGCTCAGACGTATGGCATCGGGACATTATCTTCCACAAGGAAAAACGTTATCTTATAGAAGCCGCTTCGGGTACCGGAAAATCATCGCTTTGCAGTTATATCTACGGCTACCGCAACGATTACCAAGGAATCATCAACTTTGATGAACGTAACATCCGTTCACTCTCTGCCAATGATTGGACAGATATTCGAAAGCACTCGCTCAGCATTCTTTTTCAGGAGTTGCGCATCTTCCCCGAACTGACCGCTATCGAGAACATACAACTGAAGAACCGGCTTACCAATTTCAAAAAGAGGAAAGAAGTCCTCGCTCTTTTTGAGGCAATCGGCATTGCAGACAAGCTAAACGAAAAAGCCGGAAAGCTGTCTTTCGGCCAGCAACAAAGAGTAGCCTTTATCCGCAGCCTCTGCCAGCCTTTCGACTTCATCTTTCTGGACGAACCCATCAGCCATCTGGATGACGAGAATGGAACAATCATGAGCAGGCTACTGACAGAAGAAGCCAACCGCCAAGGAGCAGGAATCATAGTGACTTCCATCGGCAAACATCTAGAATTGGATTATGATGAAATTTATCGATTATAAACATGTTAATGTGCTAATATGCCAATGTGCCAATGACCTGCGGCGTGACAGCACAATGTAAATGCAGCGCAGCCCATTGGCATATTAGTACATTAACCACATTAGCACATTAAAATAATATGAACCGACTTGTTTGGAAACTTCTTCGCCAGCACATCAGTATCGGACAGCTGGCCGGCTTTTTCCTCGCCAATCTTTTCGGCATGATGATTGTATTGTTGAGCGTACAATTCTATCGTGACGTCCTCCCCGTCTTTACGGAAGGAGATAGTTTCATGAAGAAGGATTATATCATAGTCACCAAAAAGATAAGTGCTCTCGGCAGCTTTGCGGGGAAAAGCAACACATTCTCCGAAGAGGAGATAAAGGAGCTGAAAGCCCAACCTTTTACTAAAGGAGTAGGCGCGTTCACTCCTTCCTTGTTCAAGGTTTCTGCCGGACTCGGCATGCAGGAAGCCGGTATCCGCTTGTCGACAGAGATGTTTTTCGAGTCTGTACCCGACGGATATGTGGATGTCAGTCTGGACAAATGGCATTTTGACGAAGATAGCCGGATAATCCCCATCATCATTCCACGCAATTATCTGAACCTCTACAACTTTGGTTTTGCACAAAGCAGGAGCCTGCCGAAACTCTCCGAAGGCTTGATGAGTCTGGTACAGATGGACATCATGATGAGGGGCAACGGACGTGTGGAACAATACAAAGGCAACATTGTGGGATTCTCCAACCGGCTGAATACCATTCTCATCCCCCAATCCTTCATGGACTGGGCCAACAAGAACTTTGCACCGGAAAAAGAGGCCGAACCGTCCCGCCTTATTGTGGAAGTGAAGAATCCCACTGACACAGCCATCACAGATTATTTCCGACAGAAGAACTACGAAACCGAAGGCAACAACCTGGACGCAGGAAAGACAACCTATTTCCTACGCCTCATCACGGGCCTCGTCATGGGAGTAGGACTGTTCATCAGCATTCTGTCATTCTACATACTGATGCTGAGTATCTTCCTGCTTCTCCAAAAGAACACGGTAAAACTGGAAAACCTGCTGTTGATAGGATATAGCCCGACACGGGTAGCCACTCCTTATCATATACTGACAGTAGGGCTGAATGTACTGGTGCTGTTCCTCGCCATCGGTAGTGTGGTATGGGTACGCAGTTATTACATAGAAGTAGTCCGGAATCTCTTCCCGCAATTGGAAAGCGGGTCACTGCTTCCATGTATCCTGGCCGGCGGCCTGCTGTTTCTTGCAGTATCCATGCTGAACGTATTGGCGATACAACGGAAAGTCAGTAACCTCATCAGATTGAGAAGATAAAGCCAAGTTCGCCGGAACATGGTTCTGCCACACTGAGTACAAGTAAAAAAGTTCCTATAGATAAGTAATAAAATTCCGAAGAACAGATAGATAAGTTCCGAAGATTAGGACATTGTTTCTATCCCAAGCCTTGGGATAGACATTTCAAGTGTTGGGATAGACATCCGCAACCTTGGGACGGACATCCCAACACTTGAAACAAGCTTTATCCGATTTCCTTTTCGCCCATTCCGCCGGCCTGTGGCTATGAAATGGACTCCATTGCCATCCGTTCCTACATACAGCATATTTTTGCCGTCGCTGGAAAGGGAAGAGATGATGTTACACCCCACCTCCACAAAATACTCAAATTCTCCGGAACGGGTGATATTGTTAAAAGCACACACATGCTTGCCGTCTTTTACATTATGATAGGATTTCACTTTTCTGTCAGACAATCGTAACGAATACAGTCCCTTCCCGGTTGCCATCCATAGCATTCCCTGCTCATCCAATGAAAGTCCGGTGACAACATTCGAAGCAGAAAGGGCATTTTTATCCAGTAATATTTACTCCAAGTTTCCTTTCTTTGATACCGGTGCCGGAAAACAAGAGTTCACACGGAAAGCATGGTTGCTCTTCATTACCGGATAACTCGATATACCGTACTCCCATAATAATCTGCGACGGAAGCTCTACTTTTATAATCCATAAACGTATATTGCCCTGCCGGCATCAGCACAATCTCGGCAATTCCGATGTCATAGAAATCAAGAGACTTGTCGGCTTTGGGTGCCTCTTCGGTGTGCACAGATTTAGAACTCGAATTTTTCCAACTTCATGGCAGCCAGTTTCTGTATTTTAGGCACCAAAGTCACAAAATGATCTGCTTTTTCATGGGCAGACAATGACTCTGCATCTTTCCATGTTTCACAAATCATAAGAACATCGCTGCGAGTTGCACTCTCAAACACATCGTAAGCAATGCATCCATTGTCCTTTAAGGAATATGCGACCAGTTCTTTGGCAGATTCCAATACTGCGGCACGGTTCTCCGCACTTACCTGAATAAAAACATTTAATCTAATCATACTTATATAAATTTTAAGTGTACTGCAAATGTAAACAGAATAAACCAAAACTGTGCAATTATTCCTCAAACATGTGGTCTCGTTTCCACACCTTTCCACACTCACAATAAATTAGCAAGTTTACAATTAAATCCTATCACACTGCATTACAACCACATACATCAAAACACATTTTTCTGGCATCCCCTTTGCATCATTCTTAGTATCAGAGATAACAAAATAATATATTCACCTAAAACTTAACGATTATGAAAAAAGTATTAGTAGCATTAGCAATGATTCTGGGAATAGGCAGTTCTGTAGCATTCGCACAAGAAGCAAATGATTCTACTGTGGCAGTAGCCCAAGTTCCGCAGGATGATTTTGTAAAACTGAATCCGGCAGAGTTGCCGCAAGCCGTCATGCAGACGTTGACCAAAGAGCACCCGGAAACTTTGGTAAAAGAAGCCTACGTAAAGGGAAAAGACGAAGCCAAGGTTTACAAAGTAATTATTGCTGCCCAGGACGGAACGGAAACCACAGTTGTTTTAAACGAAAAAGGTGAAGCCGTAAAGGAATAAACTTATATCGGTAGCAAAAAGTTTCTTCATTACAGACTACACAGATTTTCACGGATCATTTTATTGAAGAAACAAGTATTTAAAATTAGTTCTGTGTCAATCTGTGTAATCCTGTGGTGAAAAGACTTTTGGTTCAATCTTTTTCTGTATCAAACACTCTGTCTTGCAAACTGCGCCTACTCAGAATATCGTCCATGTGCTTCAATGCCCATCCCACCAAAGATTCGATATGCGGCATCAGGCTACATCCGGTTTCCGTAAGATTATATTCCACGCGGGGAGGAACTTCCGCATAGACTTTCCTGACAATCAGTCCGTCCGTCTCCAATGAGCGCAATGTGACTGTCAGCATCCGTTGAGAAATATCCCCTATGGTTTTCTGTATATCGCAAAAGCGCATCGTTCCATTCGCTTTCAGTGTGACCAACACAAGCATTGTCCATTTGTCTCCCAACCTGCTCAGTACATCCCGTACCGGACAAGCATCCATACGATGAAAATTTTCCATTCCTTCATTTTACCAATCAGTTCAACCTCGGCAATGGCGGCTCTATGCTTAGAGTCCGGCATTGCACCACAAAAGTAATAAACTTACTCAAAAGAACTATCGTTTCATACGATAATTAATACTCCCGCTGACTCCGCTTCCAAACAAAGCAAAGTCCCCCAGACACGGATCATCCGGAAAAACCTCCGCCAGAGCTTCAGTAATCCGACGGGCATTCTTCAAAGAAAATGTTTCCGTCTCGGTGAGTCCCAAGACGTATGCCACGCGGCAGACATGTGTGTCCAAAGGCACAATCAGGTCCCTGCAATCAAACCTCTCCCAAATACCAAAATCCACTTCCGGACCTTTCCTTATCATCCAGCGCAAAAACATGTTCAGTTTCTTCTGGGGACTCTTTGCCGAGACTTCCAGAAATGCACATAACCTTTCCATTGGATTACCGGCATACGTACATAAAGCATCCTCCAGACTGTCAAAAGCAGAATAGGCAGCATGCAAGCGCCTGAAATAGGAATGAAAGTCGGCATAAGAAAGCATCCGGTAAAAACTGCTTCTATCCGCAGCAGAAAAGTCGTTCTTCCATTGGCAGGACAACACGTATTGATGAGGCGATGCCCCCATCAACCTATGCAACTCATCAGCCTTTTTCAATATCTGTTTACGGTTGCCGAAACTCATGATGGCAGTCAGCAACCCGCTGATTTCAATATCCTGCTTCCGTTCATAGCGATGTGGAAACTGTACGGGGTCGTTCTGAATGAAGCCGGCGCAATGATAGGCCGCCGCCCACTCCCAAAGTTGTCTTTTAATCTCCTCGGTCATCTGCAAGCATTTGTTTTTTCATCTGAAATGCAAAGATATTGCAAATCGAATGCAAAACTTTCATGCTTGCACGAAAAAGTTGTGCCGGGATATAGCCTATCTTATTTAAAGATATTGCATTTATAGCAACATCGGACAAGTAACCTATTTCTTTTCCTCCTATTTTTGCAACATGAAAAAGCCCAATAGAGCCATGCAGCAGAAAAAGACAACCCAGGAGGAATACCAAAAGTGTGTGAACGCAGTAGTGGATTATATAAATCTGCACCTCGGAGAAGAAATTGACCTGAAATCTTTGGCCAGGATTTCCCATTTCTCTCCCTTCTACTTCCACCGCATCATGAAAGCTTTCCTGGGTGAACCCGTCGGTACGTTCATTGTCCGGACGCGTACCGAAGCCGCTGCCCGGTTGCTTCGTTACTCGGACATGCCGATAGCGGACATAGCCTACCGTATAGGCTACTCTTCGCCCTCGTCACTGTCAAAAGTATTCAAGCAGTTCTATGGCATTTCACCATTAGAGTATCGTAACAATAAAAACTTTGTAATTATGAAACCAGCCATTATTCGTCCGGAACTGGAACTGAAACACGAAATCAAAGAAGTTCCTGCCCGCAATGTGATTTACATCCGCCTCTTTGGCGACTATAAACTGAACGACTATTGCAGCGCATGGATGCGCCTTTGCCAGTTCATCCAAGAAGAAAAACTGCCTATGGGAGAAGTGATGCCCTACTGTATCTATCACGATGACCCCAAAGTGACACCCGCCGAAAAGCTGCGTACCGATGTATGTATGGTCCTGCCCTCATTTGCAACGGCCAAAGGAGACATAGGATTTAAACAGCTCGCGGCAGGCCGCTATGCCATATTCCTATACAAAGGTCCATACGAACATCTGCAGGCCGTATACGATACCATCTACGGGAAGTATATCCCCGAAATGGAATGTAACTTACGGGATGAGTCCAGTGCGGAACGTTACCTGAACAACCCCGCAGATACGGCGCCGGAGGAACTGTTGACAGAAATTTATATTCCGGTAGAATAGGCAAACTGTTCTGCCGGTGCCATCAGGCTTTCTCCCCGGAAGAGTTTAGGAGCCGGACAGCGAACAAGTATTCGTTCCGCCATGGAGTAAAAATCGTTCCACCGTGGTGGAACGATTTTTACTCCATGGCGGAACGGTTTTTGTCTCATGATGGAACGAATAAATATAAGCTCTGATAGCCGTAGCTATCGGTTTCTTGATATTCAATGAAAGCTTCACACCAATCAATGCCATCGGCATGGCGCTGACAACAACGGTTGTTACAGTCGTGGTGATACACGAAAAGAAAAAGGAAGAGCCATAGTTGATTGTGCCTATTTCGCTTTTTTATAATCCGCGATGAAACCCTCCATCATCCACTTGGACAAGGCTTGGCGGTTCGAACTGATTACAAAACGGCGCTGGTCAAAAGTGTTCTGGATATTTCCCAATTCCACGAATACGGAAGCGGGAGAAGTATTGGCTAACACATAAAGATTGCGTGCGCTGACGGTTCCGGTAAACCCACGGTTGGGCTGGTGCCTGTCATATTCCGATTCGAAAGTTTTCTTCATGGCCTTAGCCAGACGCTTGCTGTCGGGCCTGTTTTTGGAGTGGTAAAAGAACACATCGGTCTGATGGCTCTTGCTGCGACTGTCCACATGAAGAAAAATGGCACGGCAATATTTATAGTTCTTGCGGTCTTTCTTGTAAAGCTCATTGATTTTGGCACAACGCTGCCGGAGGCGCGCCACCTGATTCAAGGGTATGGAAGCTCCCATGCACGTCTCACGTTTACTGTTGGAAAGATACTTATCATCACGGATTCCGTCTTTGGCATCCTGGATAATGATACGGACTTCCGCCCCCTCTTGCATCAGGTTACGGGCAAGGCGCAAAGCGATATCATAGGCATACTCGTCTTCATGCAGTTCTATTTTGCCGATTTTGCCGATGGCTCCGGGGTCGGGACCTCCATGCCCGCTCACTACATAAAAACAAGCACCCTGCAAACGGCCGGATGTCACTTTTACATCGGCAAGTGCTTTCCCGAACAAAGGTTCATTGATTGTTTTCTTCCCATTACCGGCCGGTTTTGATAATGGAGGCAGTACATACTTCACTCCCAGTCGCAACTCTTCCTTTCCTTTAAGAATTTTCTCGTTCAGCTCCAGAAAATCCTTATAATAGGCTCTCCCCGGGCGGTTGTTACGTTCCAGGAAGGCAGAGATTCCTTCTCCACGTCTCGGACTGTCCCGCTCTTCCTGAGCCGAAGCATTAAAAACACACAAAGTGCAAAATAAGATGGTCAGTAAACAAAGTATGCGTTTCATATTCCAATTATTCATCATTCATTTGGTTCGCGCCAATCTTCCAGCCGCTAATTTATGGCATTTTACCATACTTAAGCACAAAATTATAATTTTTTCCCTACTTTTGCGACAACTTACGCGATAATAATAGATAAGAAACTTTTAAAACAGATAACATTATGGCAAAGCAATTCAAACCGGAGACGCTGTGCGTACAAGCCGGATGGACTCCTAAAAAGGGCGAGCCTCGTGTACTCCCCATCTATCAAAGTACAACTTTCAAATATGATACCAGCGAACAAATGGCACGCCTGTTCGACCTTGAAGACAGCGGTTATTTCTATACCCGCCTGCAGAATCCTACGAACGATGCAGTGGCCGCCAAGATTGCTGCCCTCGAAGGTGGTGTGGCCGCCATACTGACATCCAGCGGACAAGCCGCCAACTTCTATGCCATTTTCAATATCTGTCAGGCAGGAGACCATTTTGTTTGCTCCTCTACCATCTATGGCGGAACATTCAACCTCTTCGGAGTGACTTTGAAGAAATTGGGCATCGACGTCACTTTCGTCAATCCGGATGCCAGCGAGGAAGAGATTTCCGCTGCTTTCCGCCCCAATACCAAGGCCCTGTTCGGCGAAACCATCTCCAACCCTACGCTCGAAGTGCTCGATATTGAAAAGTTTGCCCGCATAGCCCACAGCCACGGTGTGCCCTTGATTGTGGACAACACCTTCCCCACCCCCATCAACTGCCGCCCGTTTGAGTGGGGTGCCGACATCGTAGTACACTCTACCACCAAATACATGGACGGACACGCTACCAGTGTAGGTGGAGCCATTGTGGATAGTGGCAACTTCGATTGGGATGCCCACGCCGACAAATTCCCCGGGCTGTGTACCCCGGATGAGTCTTACCACGGGCTGACTTACACAAAAGCTTTCGGCAAAATGGCTTATATCACCAAAGCTACCGCCCAACTGATGCGCGACCTGGGCAGCATCCAGTCTCCACAAAACGCATTCCTGCTGAACCTGGGTCTGGAAACACTACACCTGCGCATGCCCCAACATTGCAAGAACGCACAAACGGTAGCCGAGTATCTTGCCCAAAACGACAAAGTGGCTTGGGTGAATTATTGTGGTCTGCCGGGCGACAAATACTACGAGCAGGCACAGAAGTACATGCCGAACGGCTCTTGCGGAGTTGTCACCTTCGGCTTGAAGGGCGGACGGGAAGAGTCTATCAAGTTTATGGATTCACTGAAACTGGCGGCCATCGTGACTCATGTGGCCGATGCACGTACTTGTGTACTGCATCCGGCCAGCCATACACACCGCCAGTTGACGGACGAACAATTGATGGAAGCAGGTGTACGCCCCGACCTGATTCGCTTCTCGGTAGGTATAGAAAATGCAGAGGATATTATTGCGGATATAGAACAAGCGCTGAATGCTTGACAAGGTATAGAGATTATTCAAAACTTTCTTAATATTCTTTTAGGCGCGGATTTCATGGATTCAGTTCATTACATCCGCGTATTCCGCGCCTAATATCACAACAACTATTTTACCTGCCACGTTATCGGCAAGCTTTCCTTTCCTTGATAGAATGTTTTTGCCTTTACCACCGAAGCATCACATTTTAACGGCTCCTTCCACAAAGCCGATTGGGTAGTAGGCTCCGAGCCATCAGTAGTGTAACGTATTTCAGCACCATCAATGGCCACATTAGCATACAGATTTCCCTCTTTTGCCCATAATCCCGGCTGGGGCAAGCGGAAGTTAATCCCATTCTTTGCCCAATAAGGCATTTCGCTCCGACTGATTTTCTCATAATAAAGTGCCAAAGTTTGATTGAAAGCCTGCTGCTCTTGTGTGCCGGATAAATTTTCCCATGCCGGATGAGCATTCCAGCCACGCTCTGCCAGCCCTAATATTTTTGGGAAAAGAAGATATTCCACACCCTCAAAACTACGGATGGTTTCGGCAAACAATTGTCCTTGTACACCCATAATATGCTTCTTGCCTATATCCGTCAAGGCAGTCTTCCCCTTCTCTGCATTATTCAAATCAATGGGATTGCCTGCCATATCCACACGCAATGAACGATAAATGCTGAAAGGAAGCATAGAGAAAGAGACAGACTCATCCACATAACCTCCCCAATCGAGCCCACGCTCGTCCGGATGACCATTGTAAGCCATATCCATATAGAAATTGCCCACGTTGCAAAGGATGACCGGATAACCGTTATTGGCTGTCTGATAAACCACTTCATCAGAGCCTGGTACAGTATTCCAGCAATACACACCGGCAGCCAGCCCCCTCAACTGTTGATGAGCCTCTTCGGTATGACCCAAAGCAACTTCCTGCCAACCACTGAATTTCAGTCCGTTCTTCTGCATCACATCCGCCATTTGCGTAATGAAATACTCCGACAAATCATGAGCTTTCGTCATGCCTTTCTCTTTCATCAGTTCCTGGCATTTTGGGGAGCCCATCCACACGCCGCGAGGCACTTCGTCACCACCCAAATGCACTGTGTACAGTGAAAGACCGGCTTCCTGATACATCGCATTAAGTTCCTGAATCACCTTCTCCATAAAACGGTAAGTAGAAGGCAAGGCAACATTCATCACATTGTCCGTATAATATTGTACAGAAACATAACGTGAAGTATCTTCCGGTTCACTCAACATATATTCTGTAGCTTTCCCCGGATCGGTTTCAAAATATTTGTTATAGCGTGCCTTCATGGAGACAATGGCAGCGCGGGCGTGCCCCGGAGATTCTATTTCCGGAACAATACGGACATGTCTTTCGGCAGCATACTTCAGCAAATCAATAAATTCCTCGCGGCTATAATATCCATTGCCTACAGTCTTTGCATCAGGGTCATAGCCACCGTCATAACATGGGTAGAGGCACTGACTCTCGTCAGTGGTATGCCCGCGACGACTACCCACAGCAGTCAGTTCCTCCAAACCGGGAATCTCCAAACGCCAGGCTTCATCATCACAAAAATGGAAATGCAGGACATTCAATTTATAAGATGCAAAAACATCCACCAGTTTCTTCAAGTTCTCCGGCGCGGTGAAATTACGGGCTATATCTATCATTTGTCCGCGATATGCCAAGTCCGGATAATCCCGGATGGAAACTGCCTCCAGCAGATAAGGTTTCTTCTTGTCCTTCAACATTGACAAAAGTGTCTGTGTGCCATTGAAGACGCCATGAGGAGTGGCAGCACTGATTTTTATCAGGTTGCCGCCTATATTTATAGTATAATATTCATCGTTTACGGCCTCCTTCCTATCAGGCAGTTCTTCCAACACAATCTTCACGGAAGCATTTTCGGCAACTTCCAAACCATACAAACCAGTCAGTTTCTCTTTCAACAACTTGGCTTCACCGGCAAAGTTCTCCGGGAATACCAAAGCTACCTTACCTTCCAATACGACATTATCGCCTTCAATGGCTATCGCTTTCTTCACCGACGGAAGAATATCCGACTGCATCAAAGCAGGGGCACCAGCCAAGCGAAGATTTGATTCATAAATCTTAGTCGCATCCGGATAGCCGCTCATTGACTCGGGAGAAGGAAGCGGCAGCGCCTTCAAAGCTACAGGCAACGGACTGCCCTCTTCACCATCCACTGTCTCTACCCAATAAGTTCCTTCCGGTACATGGGAGTTCCGGTCTAGCTTGTAAGTACAAAGGAAAGTAATCCGCATGGAATCACCGGGAGCCAGCGGAACAAATTCATCTGTCGGATACATTTTGAAAAAATTACCGTTCACCACCTCTACCTTCACTTCAGAGGCTCCCTCCTGCTTCACCTTGCGGGGAAGCTGTGAATAGTAAATTGTCCAGTTCTTTTTTAGAGGTTTTTGAGAGATATTCTTGAGAATAAAGGTATTCTCATAATATCCGGGGACGATGTCACTTGCACCCATTTCCCAGGTCAGAGCAACCGGTACCTCTGGTTCATTACTCGTTTTACATCCAGCCAATAGTACCATTATACAAAATAATAATCCTGCCAGAGGAAGTTTCAAAATTCTCATGCAACTCATGTGTTAAGTTAATAAATGGAGGTAATTTCTAAAATCTGATGCCAAAAATAAGCATTTTAAGCTAATTAACTGATAAAAGTAATAGTTTTTTTTTGACAACAAGCTTCAATTTAGAACTATTATGCCTACATTTGCAGCCAAATTATAACCAATTTAACTATTCTACCATGGCAAAAATAACCAAAGAAGCAGCCTTGCTTTACCATTCGCAAGGCAAACCGGGTAAGATTGAAGTAATACCTACCAAGCCTTACAGTACACAAACTGACCTTTCTCTCGCCTATTCTCCGGGCGTTGCAGAGCCGTGCCTTGAAATCGAGAAAAACCCGCAGGACGCATATAAATACACAGCCAAAGGTAATCTTGTTGCAGTTATTTCCAACGGTACCGCCGTACTTGGGCTGGGCGATATAGGCGCCATGGCAGGCAAGCCGGTCATGGAAGGCAAAGGACTGCTGTTCAAAATCTACGGAGGCATCGACGTCTTCGACATTGAAGTCAACGAAAAAAACGTGGACAAATTCGTGGAAGCCGTAAAAGCTATCGCCCCCACTTTCGGCGGCATCAACTTGGAAGACATCAAAGCTCCCGAATGCTTTGAGATAGAACGCCGCTTGAAAGAAGAGTTGGACATTCCCGTGATGCACGATGACCAGCATGGCACAGCCATCATCTCCAGCGCAGGCTTGTTGAACGCTCTGGATGTAGCAGGCAAGAAAATAGAAGACGTAAAGATTGTCGTGAACGGAGCCGGCGCTGCCGCCATTTCATGTACAAAACTATATGAGTCTCTGGGTGCCACGCACGAGAACATTGTGATGCTGGACTCCAAGGGAGTAATCAGCAGCGACCGTGAAGGACTGAACGAGACCAAACGTTACTTTGCCACCGACCGCCGCGACATCCACACACTGGAAGAAGCGGTTCGCAATGCCGATGTATTCCTCGGTCTTTCCAAAGGCAACGTTTTGACACAAGACATGATACGAAGCATGGCCGATACACCCATTGTCTTTGCCCTTGCCAACCCCGTGCCCGAAATCTCTTACGAAGACGCCATGGCTGCCCGCCCCGATGTATTAATGTCTACCGGGCGAAGCGACTATCCCAATCAAATAAACAACGTTATCGGATTCCCTTATATCTTCCGTGGCGCATTGGATGTAGCCGCCAAAGCCATCAACGAAGATATGAAGCTGGCCGCCGTGCATGCCATCGCAGATTTGGCCAAACAACCCGTACCCGACGTAGTAAACGAAGTCTATCACGTGAATAACTTCACTTTCGGTCCCGACTATTTCATCCCGAAGCCCGTCGACCCACGCCTTATCACTGAAGTATCTATGGCAGTGGCAAAGGCAGCTATAGAAAGCGGAGTGGCACGCAACCCCATAACCGATTGGGAAGCTTATCGCCAACACCTGAAAGAACTGATGGGACAAGAAAGTAAACTGACCCGCCAACTCTATGATACAGCCCGCCGTAACCCGCAACGTGTGGTATTTGCCGAAGGTATCCACCCCAATATGCTAAAAGCAGCTGTGGAGGCAAAAGCAGAAGGTATCTGCCATCCCATTATATTGGGCAACGACGAAGCCATCGAAAAGCTGGCAAAAGAACTCGACCTCAGCCTCGAAGGTATTGAAATCGTAAATCTGCGTCATCCGGATGAAGCACCGCGCCGTGAACGCTATGCCCGCATTCTTGTCGAAAAGCGTGCCCGCGAAGGCGCCACATACGAAGAAGCCAATGACAAAATGTTCGAACGCAACTACTTCGGTATGATGATGGTGGAGACGGGTGAAGCAGATGCTTTCATCACAGGCCTCTACACCAAATACAGCAATACCATCAAGGTTGCCAAGGAAGTCATTGGCATCCGTCCGGAATACAAGCATTTCGGCACCATGCACATTCTGAACTCCAAGAAAGGCACATACTTCCTGGCCGACACGTTGATTAACCGTCATCCCAATGCCGAAACGTTGATTGACATCGCCAAGCTGTCTGAACACACAGTCCGCTTCTTCAATCATACCCCGATAATGGCCATGTTGAGCTACTCTAACTTCGGTGCTGATAAAGAAGGAAGTCCGGTAAGCGTACACGAAGCCGTGGATTATATGCAGCAGAACTATCCCGACCTTGCCATTGACGGAGAAATGCAAGTGAATTTCGCCATGAACCGCAAAATGCGTGATGCCAAGTATCCGTTTACGCGCTTGAAAGGAAAAGACGTAAATACACTGATTTTCCCGAACTTAAGTTCTGCAAACTCTGCTTACAAGCTGTTGCAGGCAATGGATACGGACTCCGAACTGATTGGTCCCATCCAAATGGGACTGAACAAGCCTATCCACTTTACCGATTTTGAGAGCTCCGTGCGAGATATCGTTAACATCACCGCAGTGGCAGTTATCGATGCTATCGTAGACAAAAAGAAAGCAGCCAAATGAGACGGCCGTTATCAAAATTCCAAATAGTTTGCATTATGTTGCTTTGGGCAGCACTTTGCTACATCGTTTTGATATCTGCCGAACGAATTGACGGCCCAATTCTCCTAACACTTGCCATTTCGGCGGCTTTAGTATTTATTCCCGTCATAAAGTCTCTAAAAAGAGGATAAATAATATCTTTTTATTCAATTTTGCGGTATAAAACAATAAATTTGACGTTTTATACCGCATTTTATTTATAAATTGTTTGTCTATTTCATTTTTATGTATACTTTTGCAACCGCAATAAAGCAATGGGATAATATACTAATGCGGTATGACATACCAGTGTAATCATAGCGCAGCAATTAGCATATTAACATATTGGCACATTAAAGCAATAAGTAACCAATAAAAGAAATAGATTATGAATGCAGCTAAGGTATTAGAAGACCTGAAAAGACGGTTCCCCAATGAACCGGAGTATCATCAAGCGGTAGAAGAAGTTCTCTCTACTATTGAAGAAGAGTATAACAAACATCCGGAGTTTGACAAAGCCAATCTGATTGAACGTCTTTGCATCCCCGATCGCGTTTACCAATTCCGTGTTACCTGGGTAGACGATAAAGGTAACGTACAAACCAACATGGGCTATCGTGTACAGCACAACAATGCCATCGGCCCATATAAAGGCGGTGTTCGTTTCCATGCTTCTGTGAACCTGAGCATCCTGAAGTTCCTTGCTTTTGAGCAGACATTTAAAAACTCATTGACAACTCTGCCTATGGGTGGCGGTAAAGGTGGTTCGGACTTCTCTCCACGCGGCAAGTCCAATGCCGAGGTTATGCGTTTCGTTCAGGCTTTCATGCTGGAGCTGTGGCGTCATATCGGTCCTGAGACAGACGTACCTGCCGGTGATATCGGTGTAGGTGGTCGCGAAGTAGGTTTCATGTTCGGCATGTATAAGAAACTGGCTCATGAATTCACCGGTACTTTCACTGGCAAAGGCCGTGAATTCGGTGGTTCGCTGATTCGTCCGGAAGCTACGGGGTACGGCAACATCTACTTCTTGATGGAAATGTTGAAGACTAGGGGTACTGACCTGAAAGGCAAGACTTGCCTGATTTCCGGTTCCGGCAACGTAGCTCAATATACGGCCGAGAAAGTATTGGAATTGGGAGGTAAAGTATTGACCATGTCTGATTCTGACGGTTACATATACGATCCGGACGGTATTGACCGCGAGAAGTTGGACTACATCATGGAGCTGAAAAACCTCTACCGTGGACGTATCCGCGAGTATGCCGAACAATATCCGGGCGTCAAATATGTGGAAGGTGCCAAGCCTTGGGGAGAAAAAGCAGACATAGCTTTGCCTTCCGCCACTCAGAATGAATTGAATGGCGACCATGCCCGTCAATTGGTAGCCAACGGTGTGATAGCCGTTTCCGAAGGTGCCAACATGCCTTCTACTCCGGAAGCCATCAAAGTATTCCAAGATGCAAAAATTTTGTATGCTCCGGGTAAGGCAGCCAACGCCGGCGGTGTATCAGTATCTGGTCTCGAAATGACTCAGAACTCCATCAAGCTGAGCTGGAGTGCAGAGGAAGTGGACGAGAAACTGAAGAGCATTATGAAGAACATTCACGAAGCTTGCGTACAATACGGCACAGAAGCCGACGGTTATGTAAATTACGTGAAGGGTGCCAATGTGGCCGGATTTATGAAGGTGGCAAAGGCTATGATGGCACAAGGGATTTTGTAAAAACTAAAGCCATAGTTATTATGAAGAAAGGCGAAGAGAGTTGCAAACCTCTTCGCCTTTCTTCATAATAGTAACTTAATCTTACCGGTGCTACTACTCCAATTTAAAAGTAACCGGAAAAGCAAATTCCACCTTCACGGCTTTACCCTGCTGCATCCCCGGTTTCCATTGCGGCATCAATCCAACAATCCGCAATGCTTCCTCATCCAAGGCAGGATACCTGCTGCGCATAATAACGGGGTCCGCCACACGGCCATTCTCGTCAATCACCACACTGACAATCACTCTCCCTTGAATGCCATTCTTACGGGCTTCTTCCGGATAACGGATATTCTTTTGAATAAAATCCATTAAGGCTTTCATACCTCCCGGAAACTCGGGCATCACTTCCACTACTTTATAGACCGGTTCTTCCATTGGCTCTTCCGTTATCAATTGTGGGCTCCCGCCCTTCCCTGCATCCGAAATATAAGGGGGAAGAGACGTCTTTTCCGCCGTTCTCCATTCTTCCTCATTGTCCGTCAGTCTGAACTCAGCCATCATCAAGACAGGTTTCCTCCTGATGGCTATCTCATAAAAGTAACGGTAGCGTCCCGGCTTGTTGGGATGCACATCCGGATAAAGGGAGGCTTTCATAACCCTTTCCTCCCCATCCCGCAGCACATAGGCGATGTCCCAAAAGGCAGCGTTTATCGGCAATTCCCGCCAGGTACCTTTTTCGTCTTCGAACGTCAGGTAGTAATGCTCGCCGCAGGTCAAATCTCCGCCGCTGTGATTGCTGAGGATGAATGTCGCCTGAGTCGCTTTCGTTGAAAAGACCGGATATTCGGGACGGATATGGATGCCATGAATACAATTCTTACCTACTCTCTCGTTGATAATGGGGACTTCTACACCATGAAAACAGAAAACGGGGGAGTCCATTATTTTCTCCCGGAACTCTTTCCGCCGCTCGGGAGTATTCACCATCAAATCTATATCGATGCAATGCCGCCCCATCCCATATCCGGTCACATTCCTCTGAATGTGTGTATATGGTGTATTATTCAATCTTTTTCTCAGTTCTTCGTGAATGGCAAGCAATTGTCTTTGCAAGTAGTCACCATCATCCGCAATCCCTATCTTGAGGCTATCGCTCACTGTTTTTTCTCCCATCCTTTGGTCTATCCTCACTGTATCTATGGAATCTTCAGACATTTCCATGCGTTCCGTCTTATTCATTCGGCAAGATGACAAGCAGCAAAGCAATAAGGTAATACAAACTCTATTCATGGCATTTTGCTTTTAGGATTCATATTTCGAGTATAAATATAAGGATTTTTGCTATAATGTTCAAAACCAGCCTCTACTTTCATTGACATATAAAAAGTTTCGCGTTATCCAGACAACCAACAAATATCTACTTTTATAGTGGAATATTGGAGTATACATTACCTTTGCACAATGAAAACAATCTAAAAACAATGGAAATACACTTTGATAAGGAATACTTGCAACAACTATATGAGGAAGGAAAAAACAAAGGATAAGAAACATCGCTTTCAGCCTCAAATGGTGAAACGATATCAGTAGCGCATAAAGACCTTGGAATACGAAATACCGAAGAGCTTAACACACCATTCGGTCGTTTCATTACGAAGTATTGAAAGGAGATAAAGCAAGTATTTCTTCCATTAGAGTAAATGACCAAGACCGCATAGAATTCACAGTAAAGCAGAGTACATCTGAAACCGTAGTGACAATATGTAATATCCTGGAATTATCGGACTACTATAAATGATTATGAATATGGAAAATTATAAATGTCAACGCCCTATACATCCGGGTGAATTACTCAAAGAAGAGGTGGAAAATAGAAAATTACCCCAAACTAAGCTTGCTGCACAAACCGGCATCTCATATAATAATGCGAACGCAGCTAGACTATAACATACAATTGGCAGAAAGTGACCAAACACTCATGGAGCGCTTGAAACAAGTTGGAAAATATGCAGCATTGCTCTAAGCAAAACGTTACTGCAAAACCACTGCATATCTTTTGCAGTACTGCTGCAAACCTATTACAGTGCCACTGTACATTAGTTGCAGAGCTACTGCAAACATTTATGCAGTGCCACTGCAACACATTTGCAGCGGCACTGCAAAACAACTTGCAGTAGCAGGAAAATAAGATTAGAAATAGAACCCGAAACCTACTTTCAGACCAAATTTAGAACGGTCGTCATTAATGTTCCAGTAAGCGGCAGGCTCAATGGTTACCGTACGCGTCAGGAAAAACGCATAACCGGCTTCCAGACCGAAAGAGAACTTTGTATCATCCAAATTGTGTCCCCAATCCCAACGGTCTACATTGACATCGGCACCCAGATACACGCCAATCTTGTCAAAATAATAACGTCCGCCTACACCCAACGTATAGACATCGAGGTCAGATCCTCCGGTGTTCCAAGCAACTCCGGCATGCACCAGCAAAGCCACATTGTCGAGCAGGAAAGCACCTCCCTTAGCCTCAAGCCCAAAACTTGTCTTGTCGGTTCCCGTGTCATGAGAGAGTTCTAACCCTGTGATGGATGGATTCAAAATCCACTTACCCTTTTCAAACTGCGCCTGAGCTGCCACTGCGACAACAAGCAAGCAAACGAATAATGCCAGTTTTTTCATCTTGTTCTGTTTTTTTAAGTGAATAATCAATGTTGTTTATCATCTTCTTCGAATCGTTTGCGTTGCAGTGCCTCCTTCTTGCGAAGTACCAGCCACAACACAAATACAATGAGGTACGAAGCAGCTACAGTAACGTACTTCTCCGTATCACTGATTTCCGTATTACGGGGAAGGAAATAGGCGGCAGTAGCAGAAACGTAAATAAGCAGGGCCAGCGTAAGCCCGGTAGATTTCCTTATTCTCTTCATTTCCAAAGTTTTTTAGTTGTCTTGAAATACCAGATATTAAACCAAAGAGCAGCCAGTGCAGCAGTTATCAAGGCTATGCTCAGTGCACTATCGGGACCGAGCCCGAAGCCTTCGGGAGCAATGCAGATGTAAGAGCCACACACGGCTGTCATGAACAATGCCGGAAAATAGGTTACGTAATAACAATGCCCTTTCTTCTCGCGCACCAGATAAACGGTAATTGCCCACAAGGTAAAAACAGACAAAGTCTGGTTGGCCCAGGCAAAATAGCGCCAAATCATATCAAAGCCATCCTTGTCGCGCAAGCTATAGAGCAACAGCCCGATGGACGCCAGAAACATCGGTATGCAAATATACAAACGATGACGTATGGATTTCTGCTCCATTCCCAAGAAGTCGGCCACGATGAGACGTGCCGAGCGGAAAGCCGTATCACCACTGGTAATAGGAGCGGCAATGACACCCAGAATAGCCAACACTCCGCCTACGATGCCCAGCCAGTCTTTTGTAATGGCATCTACAATAATGGAGGCATTCGTCTCTTCCATACCATTCTGATGGAAAAAGCAAGTGGCGGCGGCGGCCCAAATCAAAGCTACAATGCCTTCGGTTATCATGGCTCCGTAGAAAACGGGGCGTCCGTAATGTTCACTTGTCATGCAGCGTGCCATAAGAGGACTTTGAGTGGCATGAAAACCACTGATTGCACCACAAGCTATACTGACAAACATAATAGGGAAGATAGGCAACAGGGCAGCATCGGGATGCGTGTTCTGCAATCCGTCCCATATCTCCGGCAATGCGGGATGGTTGACGTAAAGCATCACCAGAATACCGACAGCCATAAACAGCAAGGCTATGGCAAACAACGGATATATCTTGCCGATAATCTTATCTACCGGCAACAATGTAGCAAGAATATAATAAGCAAATACTACAATAATCCAGAAAGTCGTATCCAGACTTTCGGGAGTCAGCTTGGCAAGCAGTCCGGCAGGGCCTGCCACGAATACCGCCCCTACCAATATCATCAGGATAACAGTAAAGCCACGCATCACCTGCTTAGTGGTCAACCCCAAATAACGTCCGATGATTTCAGGAAGGCTCTCTCCTCCATGACGCAGTGAAAGCATACCGGCAAGATAATCGTGCACGGCACCGGCAAAGATACTGCCAAGTACAATCCACAGATAGGATGCCGTGCCGAACTTGGCTCCCATGATGGCACCGAAGATAGGTCCCAGTCCGGCTATATTGAGAAACTGTATCATGAAAATCTTCCAGATAGGCAGCGGAATGTAATCCACACCATCGGCTCTTGTAAGGGCAGGTGTTTTGCGGTTGTCGGGACCAAAGACGCGTTCCATAAAGCGTCCGTAGAGAAAATAGCCGGCTATCAACGCCAGCAGGCAAAGCGTAAATGTAATCATGGCATGTTCATGTTTTTAATTTCGCAAATGTAACTGTTTCCAAGTAAACAGCACAAAATAATCGGGTGTTTTGCTTATCTTCGCCGAGAAAATGTATACTAAATAAGAAATTATGTACTTTCCTATCCTCCATCCGAGCTTCATGATATCTTCGTATCCGCTCCGTACCAAGTCTGCCCATCACACGCAACTTATGAAACGGGCATTTTTTATCTTACTGTATATAGCCGTCTTGCTGCCGCTTGCCGCACAACCGCGCAAACATGAAGTGCGCGCCGCCTGGATAACCGCCGTTTATGGACTGGACTGGCCTCAGACGCGTGCCACTTCGCCCGAAGGCATCCGCAAGCAGAAAGCCGAACTGACTGAAATACTGGACAGACTGAAAGCTGCCAATTTCAACACCGTATTGTTCCAGACCCGTACACGGGGAGATGTCCTCTATAAATCATCCATCGAGCCCTACAACTCCATACTAACCGGAAAGGTGGGCGGAGACCCCGGTTACGACCCGCTGGCTTTTGCCGTAGCCGAATGCCACAAGCGCGGCATGGAATGCCATGCCTGGATGGTAACGATTCCGTTGGGCAACAGCAAGCATGTGGCTGCCCTTGGCAAAGAATCGGTCACCAAGAAGAAACGCGCTATCTGCGTGCCCTACAAACGCGAGTACTTCCTGAACCCCGGACACCCGCAAACCAAGGAATATCTGATGAGCCTTGTCCGCGAAGTGGTGGAACGCTATGATATAGACGGTGTGCACTTCGACTACCTGCGCTATCCGGAAAACGCCCCCCGCTTTCCCGACAGCTACGACTACCGCAAGTATAGCAAAGGACGCAGCCTTGCCCAATGGCGCCGGGATAACCTGACGGAAATAATGCGCTATATATATAAAGGTGTAAAAGCAATGAAACCCTGGGTAAAGGTCAGCACCTGCCCGGTAGGAAAATACAAAGACACTTCCCGCTATCCGTCGCGTGGCTGGAATGCCTTCCACACCGTCTATCAGGACGTGCAGGGTTGGCTGGGCGAGGGTATCCAGGACCAGATTTATCCGATGCTCTATTTCCGTGGCAACCACTTCTACCCTTTTGCCCTCGACTGGCAGGAACAAAGCAACGGACGCCAAATCATCCCCGGTCTGGGCATCTACTTCCTCGACCCCGGTGAGGGGAACTGGACGCTGGACGAGATTGAGCGGCAGATGTACTTTATCCGTGCACAAGGTCTGGCAGGCGAGGCGCACTATCGGGTGAAGTATCTGATGGACAACACGCAAGGGCTTTATGGTGCGCTGGAAGAAGACTTCTATACCGCCCCTGCCCTGCATCCCGCCATGCCGTGGATAGACAATGTAGCCCCTACACCTCCCGCCGGACTCACAGTAACAGCACCGGAAAACGGCTATTGGAAACTAAGCTGGCAACCCGCCACGGACAATGACAAGCGGAATGCCCCGATGTATGTAGTCTACGGTTCGGACACCTATCCCGTAGATACCTCCAATCCGGAGAATATCCTGGCACAACGAGTGCAAGGCACGGAATACACCTATGCCCCCATCCGTCCTTGGATGGCACGGAAGTACTTTGCCGTGACAGCCGTAGACCGCTGCGGAAACGAAAGCGAGGCATGCCAGTCGGGAAATCGGTAAAAAGAGAGTACTCGCTACCGGTTCATCCAGGAAAACGTTCTATATTAACAGAATCGTCCATTGCCATGATATGTGGATTAATAAAACGTTTCACAAAGATTATTCCAGCAATATTATTTTTGCTTTGGCGTTATCCATTTTAGGCATTGTAGCACCCACAGGTGCACCAATATAGGTAGGGTCGCATATAACGTAACGTTTACCGTTCATTGCGACGTAATCACCGGTTATATTCTCTGTAAATTGTACAGCGGTAGCCAAATGCCCCGGATAATAAATCAGTACGACTTCCAATCCTAACAAATCGCGCACCAATCGCGAAAATAGTATAGACCGATCCTCACAATCACAATAGGGATAATAAAGAGTCTCGTCGGCAAAGAATGCTCTGTCTCCACCCCATACTTTGTCGTCATATTCATAGACAAATGCCGTTTGTACAAAGTTAAGTATCCGATTTACGGCTTCTGACTGCGTCTTTCCTGCTATTGCTTTTTTCAGACTGGGATACAAAGAGTTTTTAGCCTGCTTACTTAACGGCGTGTTTGCATACATAGCCCACCGAGTTCCGAAATCTTCGTTTATCATTGACGTGGGATAGGTATCAAAGAATTTCACCAGATTTTCATTAGTATTTACTGTAACTATCATTTCAGGGTAACGCTTGGATTGCAGGGAGCGTTGAGCCGAAATTCGTACGGCCAATAGCGGTTCTGTTGGAATCTGCAATGAGAGCGGAGTTTCTTTCGGGAAAGCGACCTGACATATACGCAATTGTTTTTGGTCACAATCCAATGGATAAAAGCTTTCTCCATCAATTTTCCAATAATTTTTATCATATATCTCATGGTTACTTGCATACAATAAATACAGCCGGTTTCCAGCACTTGCCAACCGCATCTTATATCCCGACTGGCAATAAAGGAAAGCAGTGAACAAAACGGCTTCATTGGAACCCGATTTAAAGAAACTATAGGACAAATCGCGCAGCATCAACAGATAAGCCCAATCGCATAACCTGTTTTGGGAACGTATTCCAAGGCAATCATTTATAACATTGTTATAAGCCGTACCTGACAGTTTGTTCCAAATTGTCGCTATCTCATTTTCATTACAACTGCGCAAAGTGAAACGATGCTTGTCTTCCAACCGTACTTTCAGCGAAGTGTTGAAGAACTTAAAAGCGTAGTATGATTCAACCGGCGGTTTCGGAGTTTCCTCAATAGGTACAACCGGTTCAGGTTGAGGCTCCGGCTTAACAATCGGAATTATTTCATCAAAAGGTTTCGGAGTGTCTTTTATTGGCTTATCCTTGTCTTCGTCGGGATAAACCACTGGTGGGACAGGTTTGTCTTCATCAGGCACAGGTATGCCCTGGAAAGCATTAAATTCCTTCCATGTCTTTTTTAGCAATGAAGCGTATTCTTCATTAATCTTGTTCCTGAAGTCTTCAAACTCTTTGTTCCGTGTATCCCTGAATGAAGCGTAGTCACCTTCAAGTTTCTTCTTGAATTCCTCGAACGTATTTTGTGCCTTGATGCCCAAAGGCATCAAGACACAAAAAAGTACTAAATAAATAATTTTATTTACCATAACACCAAGCTGTTAATTACTGCCAAATACATAAGATACACTTAAAGAAAGCTTATTCTGCTTCGTTTTATAATCACCTAATGACTCATAAGATTTATGGTTGGTGATACCTTTGGCATATTGTGCATTGATCTGCACCAGCCCAACCCGGAAGCCAAGCCCTATTTCAGCAGCCATATTGAAACGTTTTGGGAAAGCTTCTTCTCCATAAAAATCAGTAAAATCTTCAAGATTATCTTCATCGTCAGTGTAAGCACCATACACACTGTAGTTGAAGCCTAAACCACCATGTACCGATAATGCCACTTTATTTGCAAAAGGCAATCTGTAATAAGCATGCAACGGAACATAGATACAATGCTCTATAAATTGATTGTAATCATAGTCATCGTTCCACGACATATACAATTCATAGAATACTCCAGAATAAAGCCCGAGTCCGAAAGAAAAACATGGCTGGAAATGCAACCCAAGCTGCATGCCATGTAGTGACTTTCCTTCCCCATCATCCCAAACTCCATTTTCTTTCAGTTTCTCCCCTTCCCCTCTGGTCACCAATTGCTTTGACACGTATCCCATCGAGAATCCCACCGGACAAACATCATATTCGCGTTGCCAAGGCCATACAAAAGAATTGCGTGCGGAAATCTTGAATTCTTGTTCCACATCCATGTCTTTGGTTATCCTTATCTTCCGCTTTTTACTATTTCCATAGTAAATCATGTTCATATCGTAGCTTTTCCCAATGGGCTTGGTCAATGTGTAAGAAGCCTGCCGGGTTCCCTCTTGTTTTCCGTCGATATAAAGATCCGCATCCACTTTTTTCCCGTTGTAGGTTGCGAAAGCTTCAAATGTCTTTTTCTTGATAGGCTCCAGTTTGATTTTAGTTTCAGAAAGTCCGCTTACGGTAAATGCCTTTGAATCCGTCTCTTGAAGGCTGAGCCTGGCTTCCACATTATAAGAATCGTAAGGCAACTCTATTGTCAACGGAGTTTTCCCTTTTTCTTCACCATTAATGAATAGCACCGCTCCGGTGGGATCGCTTATGAATTCCACCATTTTTCTTTCTCTGAGGTCATACTCAAAACGTACATTTTCTTCCGTCACTTCTATCTCCTCTTTTTTCAGTGTTTTCCCATTATGGCTGATTGTAAGAGTATGCTTTCCAAGCGAAACGCCAGTAATGGTAGCCGGAGTATTTTCTTTTTGACCGGTTTCCAACGAAGCTATGGCACCCTCAGGTTTTGTTATAATGTTGATTGACATCGTTTTGTCATTCCTCAGCACAACGTCGTATGCTTGTTTAGGTTCCAACTTTATATTAGACAAGCGGTTGCTCATCCCATACTTATCGAGCCCGGCTTCCATATAAGCATTCTCTGTGGGGGTAACAAAAAGCCATATCTCGTGTTCCGCTTCTTTCAGTTTGTCTTTGATATCTTCAATCGGGGCACTGTTTCCGAAACTGAATTTTACGTTGGCTGCATCTGCCATCGTCATATTCTCAAATCTCACACGTACCCATGCGCAATCTTCTTCACCGTTGGAATCTTTCGGCCACCCGTTCTGGAACAAGGTTCCCAAATTTGCCATGCCGCCTGCCGATTTCACAATTCTGAAGGAGTGTAGTTGTAATTGAGGCTTGTCTTGACCGTAAACCAAGCATGACAACATTATTACAAAAATAGCCAACAAAATCCTTTTCATAATTTATAAAGATTAAAACATTAAAACTCAAATTTATTCATGAATTCATCCAATGTCAGCATGTTGGATTTCTCCGGTTGCCACAGCCTGACATGGATGACAGGAAGCTCCTTCGAAGCATCCAATATAAGGGTCAAATATCCTCGGTCAGAATAGATCGGTGAATTATACAATTGGTTAATTTGTATGGCAAACGCCGTTCCGCGAGGTATCCGTGGAGCATTTATCACTTTGGCCTGGTTGTCTTCGAAAGTAAGGTGAATGTATTCCCGCTCATTGAAATGTCTCCGCAAATTGGAAAGATATTGTTGCTTGTTCTGTCGAGTAAACCGCACATCTGTATTCCCGAAATCGATTGGCATCCCTTCAACTTGATTGGAAGAAGCAGTTTTCAATACCGTGCCGGTTATGATAATCGCTTCATCAGAGAATATCTTTTCAAGATAATCCAGCCTTTTTAAAGAATAAGCAGTCTGATAATCTTCCATGAATTGCAGAATGGTAAAACGCGATATTTCCGTCCACGAAGAGGCTGCGTTAAAAATGTCTTCCTCTGCCTTTTTGCTCAAAGCCAAAGCTACCGACTGGATTTTCTTGCTTTCTTCATTAAATCTGAATACCAAGTTTTCCATGAACGACTTCCCATTCCTGAATTTGATTTTCACCTTGCAGAAGCGTGCCAGAACTTGCCCGTTGGCTTGTATGAATTCATAATTCTGCTTTTCGCCTACCAAAGAGACAGTTCCTGTCTTACTCAGTAAAGTCTCAAACAACTTATACCCTTCAGGAGTGAAATGCGGATAAGCAGCTTGGGGCGTTCCCTGCTTGATGGCATTTTCCACCTGCTGCAAGACATTGGCAAGCTCTCCACTATTGGAAACTGTGGAAAGTTCCATCCGTTGCTTGGTACGTATCGGTTCCGCAGGAACTTCGGCTACAACAACAGAGGCTGCTGTTTCTTTCATACGCTTTTCATCAATAGCCATTGTGTTTTTCTTCACATTTACTTTGACAGGTATTTCTGCCAAAGCATTGTCTATCGGTGGAGCAGATATTTCTGAAAATATAGCCCTCAACTCTGCATCAAGATTCTCAGCTTCTTTGCGAAAACTATATTCATAGCGCATTTTCATCTTTCCATCGGCAGGCAATGAGACTAAATCCATTTCCCCGATGCCGTCTTTTACAACTAAAGGACCAACGAAAGACTGCCCATCGAAATAGCGTAGTTGTATGCTTGCCACATCCCGATTCTCATAGGTGAAACGCATTTTGGCAAAATAGCGGTTATCGCTATTGACACATTCTTCCAGATTTGCCCTGACGCGGGATATGACTGATTTTATCTTCAACGGCAGGAAAGTAAGACAATTCACCTCCTCGCCAGTATTGAAATCTGCATAGACAGCATCCCGATTGACCTTGGCGAGCATCAATGCCCAATAATAGTTGCGCAACGCATCGTCTATCTGTAATCTTTGTTCCGCAATCTTTCCGGTTTTTACAAAATCAAGAATCTTGTTCTTCCGTTCCTCAAACATTCGGCCAACCTCACTTTTGGCAACCCATCTGAAAACTTTGGCATTGGGTTCCGGTTCCAGAACAATCATTTCCACGTTTTGCAGGGAAGCAAAAGAAGATGATTTGACAAATCCCTTTTGAGCATAATATGAATATTCAACTCCCTCATTGACCAGTCTATTCTCATTTTCTTCTTGCATTGTCGTTGATACACTGACTGATATTTGCCTAATAATTTGAGATAAAGCATCATGATCAGCCTCTTCTACCGTAGTACCATTTCCTTCTGCACTCCAATATTTAGAATCTGACTTTATATGCTGTATATTTACCTGGGCATACAAACCATAACTGCGAAAATTAATCAATATCAGAATTGTTAATATTAATACTCTCATCGATGCCTACTTGTTACTTCTTTTAGCCAATTCCTTTTCTATTTTTTCTTCGAATTTTTGAAATTGATATTCCATCTTTATTCTATCTTCATCCGGGACTTGCTGTTTTACCTTATCAACTATTTTAGCCGCCATTTTAGTCACATCCCCCTGATACTCAACACAAACAAAGATATGATATTGACGATTGGGTTGCATATACTGATTCGTTTTTATCACTACAGTATTTTCAACGATTTCCTCTGCTATTTGCAACGCTTTCCCTTCTCCTTTACTGCCTTCATCTATGACACTTTGTCCCTCCGATGTTGTCCCCGCATACTTCTCCCATGAAAGATCAGCTTCATTCGTTGCAGTTTTGATTATGGCACTGATAGCACGTGCCAATGCAGCTCTTGCTTGTCCTTCTGCATAAGCTTTTGCAAACGACAACCGATGATTCGTTGCTTCTCCATAGGCACGTGTTGCCGGGCTTTGTTCAGCCAAAATCTGACATTCGTTCAACTCTATTTCAGTCCCCCATGGGGCTTGTTTGGTACCTTTAGTCGTACCTCCTGGCGTTGTTACTTGCTTTGACCCTCCACATGCACCCAACAAACAGATTGATGCAATAGCAAACACTAATGTTTTAAACTCTTTCATAACGATTTCTTTTAAATTAATAACTAAAATTGTAAAATTATTTTGGCAATGGAAGAGAAAGTATAACGAAAAACTATTGTCTTTAGGATAAGGAGAGAAGAGATGCAAAAAAAAGCGCAGGGCATCTTTTTCTGTCTTCTGTAGTTGAGGTCTTAGGAAACCTTGCATAATCAAAGAAGTAAGATGCACCTACGCTAAACGTAGGCGTCAGCCATCTTATTCTTAATCATTATGCAATTTGAAAGTTCCTAAGTTTCAACTACGATTAAAGAATAATAGCAAACGCTAATATTTTCCCGTAAAAATGATTACCAGCAACACTTCGCTCTTATAATCGAAGGCAAATGTATGGAATCTTATTTAAAAATCGAAGAAAAAAGAGTTTTTTTATAATGATTATCCGTAATATACCCTCATGTCTTCCACATTACGGCACATCAATGCTACCAGGAAGCAAGATACGTGTATAAGTCTGTTGGAAAGGCAGCATAGGGAAGATACAATTAAAAGCCTTATAATATAGCATTGAAAGGCTTATAACATGACATTAAAAGGCTTTCAATGACACATCACTATAAGGACGAAGCCGACAGAAGCGGTGAAAGGATAAAGATGAAGCATGCAAACAGCCTATCAGAGGCGAGGAATGCGGATAATCATATTTTTATCACTATGAATACAGGACTACCCCACCCTTACAAACGCCCGATACCTGCTTCTCGGCGTAACCGGTATCAACGGCAGATAGCCCGACACCACCCTGCCTTGCTCCACACGCAGCGGGTGTTCCAGCATATCCCTTGCGTGCTGCTCCTGCAAAGCCTCTTGAGCGGGAAAGTATTCGATAGAGAAAAATCCTTCGCCACCGGGAGCGACGAATCTATCGCAGAACGTATGAGCAACAATCCCCATATTCATCCGCAAATTAACCTCCACACAAGGATTGACTGCATACGGATGCCCCTTCTCTTGGCGGCAGACCATCATGTCTACCCCCAAAAAGCCGGTATAATCAGTCCCCAGCGCAGCCAGGCCTTTTCGCACAGACTCGCGCAGACGATGGAATGCTTCCAAAGGAACATAAGTCTGAATCCACTCCTCCACCTGCATGTCCGTGGCCAGCAAATTACCGCGATAGGCCCCTTTGCCATCCGTGACAAAGCGGGAATAGCCTACAAAACGGACACCTCCCTTGCCATCGGCATAGAACTCCATTGCAAAATCCTCCACCTTATTATATATAGGTTCCAACCAGAAAGCCCCATCGGTACGCAAAGCGCGACAACACCAGTCTATCACCTTTTCCATCTCCTCCTGCCGATACCAGCAAAGTCCCTTCCCACTGCCCGACCAAAGCGACTTGCAGATGCACCCACAGTCCTGCCAACGCAACAGCAGCTCCTGCACAGCCTCCCGCCCCTTGTTTGCAAAATCGTCTGCCGTCACAAGAACGCCTTCACCACCACAGAGATAGGACATATTCCCGGCCTCACCACCACATGCGTAGAGCAAACGGACATTGGCGCGCGAAGCCAGTCGGCGATAACGGGAAAGGTCTGCTGCCGAAGGAAGCAGCGATTCCGCTACTCCCCCTTTCAGCATCCGCTTACGGATAGCGGGATTCCATCCCCAAGGAATCACCTGCATATCAGCATAATCGGGTAGCTCCGGCTCCGTCACCAACTGCACATCCAACCGGAACAACTGTTGCATCTGTTTCAGATAATCTGCATTATAGGCGGAAGGAGCCAACACGCCACTACCCGGCCGGGCATACCAAATCGGCAGCAAAGCCAGGTCTTCAGCCATACGACGGATGGTAGCGGGCGCCATATAATTTTCTTCGTTATTTCCCAATGCCATGTCAGCATCAGGATTGAACACATAAAGTTTCATCTCTTTCAATTATTTAATCAATTACCCACTTTTTGTTTGAAAGTGCAAAGTTATACAATATTTTGCCATCTCTACTTTGCAAATACACAAAAAAGCAGTATATTTGCCGCCTGATAAACCGAATTGAAAGCATGGAAGCATTTTACCGTACACACGCTTATCTCGTAGAGCATACCCATGCTCCCGTACGCCGCGACCTGATGGACGAAATAGACTGGAACGACCGTCTTATCGGTATCAAGGGGACAAGAGGCGTAGGTAAGACCACCTTCTTGCTACAATACGCCAAAGAAAAATTCGGAACAGACCGTTCCTGCCTTTTCATCAACATGAACAACTTCTACTTCTCCGGACATGGCATCGTGGAATTTGCCGCCGAGTTCCAGCGCCGCGGAGGAAAAGTGCTGTTGATAGACCAAGTATTCAAATATCCGGAGTGGAGCAAGGAGCTACGCATGTGCTACGACCGTTTCCCAAACTTGAAAATCGTATTCACCGGTTCCTCTGTGATGCGTCTGAAAGAAGAGAATATGGAGTTGCGCGACATTGTGAAAAGCTACAACCTGCGCGGCTTCTCCTTCCGCGAATACCTGAACCTGCAGACGGGCATGAAATTCCATGCCTATCCGCTGGAAGAAATCCTGAGCAACCACGAACAAATAGCCAAAGGCATCCTCTCCAAAGTACGTCCGCTGGACTACATGCAGGACTATATGCACCACGGCTTCTACCCTTTCTTCCTCGAAAAGCGCAACTTTTCGGAGAATCTGCTCAAGACGATGAACATGATGGTGGAAGTGGATATCCTTCTAATCAAACAAATAGAACTGAAATATCTTTCGAAGATAAAGAAATTGCTATATTTATTGGCTGTGGACGGACCGAAAGCACCGAACGTCAGCCAACTGGCAAACGACATACAGACATCCCGCGCCACAGTAATGAATTACATCAAGTATCTGGCAGACGCACGACTCATCAATATGGTATATCCGAAGGGAGAGGAATTTCCCAAGAAGCCGTCGAAGATAATGATGCACAATTCAAATCTGATGTATTCCATCTATCCCGTCAAGGTAGAAGAGCAGGACGTACTGGACACTTTCTTTGCGAACACAATGTGGAAGGACCACAAGGTGAACAAGGGCGACAAGAACATCTCGTTCATGGTAGACGAGGTGATGCCTTTCAAGATTTGTCCGGAAGGGACAAAGATAAAGAATAATCCGGGAGTCACTTATGTACTGCATAAGGCGGAAATAGGCCGAGGTAACCAAATACCTCTCTGGTTATTCGGCTTCTTGTATTAAGAAAGAGAGATTTTTTACTTAAATAAATAATTCAATTTAGTTATGACTAAACAGAAGAAATTCATTACTTGTGATGGTAACCAGGCTGCTGCACATATCTCATATATGTTCTCCGAAGTAGCTGCCATCTACCCCATCACCCCCTCTTCTACGATGGCTGAATACGTAGACGAATGGGCTGCCGCAGGTCGCAAGAACATCTTCGGCGAAACAGTATTGGTACAGGAAATGCAATCGGAAGGCGGTGCTGCCGGTGCCGTTCACGGCTCTCTGCAAGCCGGTGCGCTGACTACCACCTACACAGCTTCACAGGGTCTGTTGCTGATGATTCCGAACATGTACAAGATTGCCGGTGAATTCCTGCCTTGCGTGTTCCACGTATCGGCACGTACACTGGCAAGCCATGCACTGTGTATCTTCGGCGACCACCAAGACGTCATGTCTGCACGCCAGACAGGTTTTGCCATGTTGGCCGAAGGTTCCGTACAAGAAGTCATGGACCTGGCAGGTGTTGCCCACCTGTCCACCATCAAGGCACGTGTTCCGTTTATGAACTTCTTCGACGGTTTCCGTACTTCTCACGAAATCCAGAAGATTGAGATGCTGGAGAACGAAGACCTCGCTCCGCTTATCGACCAGGAAGCTCTGGCTGAATTCCGCGCACGTGCATTGAACCCGATGAATCCGGTTGCCCGTGGTATGGCCGAAAACCCCGACCACTTCTTCCAACACCGTGAGTCTTGCAACAATTACTACGAAGCTGTTCCGGCTATCGTTGAGGAATACATGAACGAGATTTCCAAAATCACAGGCCGCAAGTACGGTTTGTTCGATTACTATGGTGCAGAAGATGCAGAACGCGTCATCATCGCCATGGGTTCTGTAACGGAAGCTGCCCGCGAAGCCATCGACCACCTCGTTGCCAATGGCGAAAAGGTAGGTTTGGTTGCCGTTCACTTGTATCGTCCGTTCTCTGCCAAGCACTTCCTGGCCGCCGTTCCCAAGACTGCCAAGAAGATTGCCGTACTGGATCGTACGAAAGAACCGGGTGCCAACGGTGAACCGCTGTACCTCGACGTAAAAGACTGCTTCTACGGTGCAGAGAATGCTCCGGTTATCGTAGGCGGCCGTTACGGTTTGGGCTCAAAGGACACTACTCCCGCACAAATCCTCGCCGTTTACAAGAACCTGGCTATGCCGATGCCAAAGAACCACTTCACTATCGGTATCGTAGACGACGTCACCTTCACTTCTCTGCCCCAGGAAGAAGAAATCGCATTGGGCGGCGAAGGCATGTTCGAAGCCAAATTCTACGGTTTGGGTGCTGACGGTACGGTAGGTGCCAACAAGAACTCCGTGAAGATTATCGGTGACAATACCGACAAGCACTGCCAGGCTTATTTCTCTTACGACTCCAAGAAATCAGGCGGTTTCACCTGCTCGCACCTGCGTTTCGGTGACACTCCTATCCGCTCTACATATCTGGTAAATACACCTAACTTTGTGGCTTGCCACGTTCAGGCTTACCTGCACATGTACGACGTAACCCGCGGTTTGCGTAAAAACGGCTCTTTCTTGCTGAACACCATCTGGGAAGGCGAAGAACTGGCCAAGAACCTGCCTAACAAGGTGAAGAAGTACTTTGCACAAAACAATATCACTGTTTACTATATCAACGCAACCCAGATTGCACAAGAAATCGGTTTGGGCAACCGTACCAACACCATCCTGCAGTCCGCATTCTTCCGTATCACCGGCGTTATTCCGGTTGACTTGGCTGTAGAGCAGATGAAGAAATTCATCGTTAAGTCTTACGGCAAGAAGGGTGAAGATGTTGTCAACAAGAACTATGCAGCCGTTGACCGTGGCGGTGAATACAAGCAGCTGGCCGTCGATCCTGCTTGGGCCAATCTGGCAGACGACGCCAAGGCTGAAAACAACGACCCCGCATTCATCAACGAAGTGGTTCGTCCTATCAATGCACAAGACGGTGACCTGTTGCCGGTATCTGCATTCAAGGGTATCGAAGACGGTACTTGGGAACAAGGTACTGCCAAATACGAAAAACGTGGCGTGGCTGCATTCGTTCCCGAATGGAATGCTGAAAACTGTATTCAGTGTAACAAGTGCGCTTACGTTTGTCCTCACGCTGCCATCCGTCCGTTCGTACTCGATGCTGAAGAGCAGAAGGGTGCCGACTTCACTCAACTGAAGGCTGTAGGTAAGGCATTCGACGGCATGACATTCCGTATTCAGGTAGACGTTCTCGACTGTCTGGGTTGCGGCAACTGTGCCGATGTTTGTCCGGGTAACCCGAAGAAGGGTGGCAAGGCTCTGACTATGAAGCACCTCGAAAGCCAATTGCCGGAAGCTGCCAACTGGACTTACTGTACTGAAAACGTGAAGAGCAAACAACACCTGGTCGACATCAAGGCTAACGTGAAGAACTCTCAGTTCGCTACTCCTTTGTTTGAGTTCTCAGGCGCTTGCTCCGGTTGTGGTGAAACTCCGTACGTCAAACTGATTTCCCAGTTGTTCGGTGACCGCGAAATGGTGGCCAACGCAACAGGATGTTCTTCCATCTACTCCGGTTCAGTACCTTCCACTCCTTATACCAGAAACGAAAAAGGTCACGGTCCTGCTTGGGCAAACTCATTGTTCGAGGACTTCTGCGAATTCGGTCTGGGTATGGAGCTTGCCAACGAAAAGATGCGTGCACGTATCGTGAAGGCTATGGAAGATGCCATCGCAGCAGAAGGAACTCCGGCCGAATACAAAGAAGTATTCCAGGCTTGGATTGAAAACATGTACGATGCAGACAAGAGCAAAGAACTGGCTGAAAAGATCATTCCGATGGTAGAAGCAGCCAAAGACAAGTGCGACAGCTGCAAGGCCATCGCCAGCTTGGCTCAATACCTGGTAAAACGCAGCCAATGGATTATCGGTGGTGACGGTGCTTCTTACGACATCGGTTACGGTGGTCTCGACCATGTAATCGCAAGCGGTAAGGATGTCAACATCCTCGTACTGGATACCGAGGTTTACTCCAACACGGGCGGACAGTCTTCTAAGTCTACTCCGGTAGGTGCCATCGCCAAGTTTGCCGCTGCCGGCAAGCGTGTACGCAAGAAAGACCTCGGCCTAATGGCTACTACTTATGGTTATGTATACGTTGCTCAAATCGCCATGGGTGCCGACCAAGCTCAAACCCTGAAGGCTATCCGTGAGGCAGAAGCATATCCCGGCCCGTCACTCATCATCGCTTACGCTCCGTGTATCAACCACGGTCTGAAGGCAGGTATGGGCAAGAGCCAGGCAGAGGAAGAAAAGGCTGTCAAGTGTGGTTACTGGCACTTGTGGCGCTACAACCCGGCTTTGGAAGCCGAAGGCAAGAATCCGTTCACGCTGGATAGCAAGGAACCGGATTGGAGCGGATTCCAAGACTTCTTGAAAGGCGAAGTTCGTTACGCATCCGTAATGAAACAATATCCGCAGGAAGCCGACGAGCTGTTCAAGGCAGCTGAAGAAAACGCTAAATGGCGTTACAACAGCTACAAGCGTCTTTCCAAAGAGAATTGGGGCGCTGAAGTTACAGAGTAATTCCGATTACTAAATAAAGAATAGAGGCTGCTCCTGAATAAGGCGCAGTCTCTATTTGTTTTTTAATCAACAATACTAAATATCACAGGTTATGATTGGATTTATCATTTGGGTTATCGGCGTGGTTCTGTGTGTCAAAGCCGTACTTGAAATCATGAAGTGGCCGGTAGACGGCGTGAAGAAACTATTAGTTGCGATTATCCTCCTGCTTACCAGCTGGATCGGAATCTGCGTCTACTACTTCTGGGGAAGAGAGAACCTGCCTCAAATACTGAAATAAACTTTGGTATCGTCTGAACAGAAGTAAAAACAAACATGCGTATCGGGTGGGAATCGCACGACAGCGTTTCCCACCCGATTTATTTTCGGGAGTCAAACGGAGAATACAATCCGTTTCATTAGCCTCTTCTTTTCAGGAACCCGGTAGGACTCTCCCCAAACTGTTCCTTATAGCATTTCGTGAAATAGGAAGGTGACGAAAAGCCCACTTCATAAGCAATCTCCGCTACCGTCATGTCAGAGGAAGCAAGCAGTGAGGCAGCCTTTTTCAACCTCATCTGGCGCAGCAGCTCATTCGGCGAATAGTTGGTCAGCGATTTCAGCTTACGGTAAAGCTGCACACGGCTCATACCCATATTCCGTCCCAAGTCCTCCACATTGAGTTCCGCATCTTTCATCCTCTCCCCGACAAGCGATTTGAAGCGGGAGACGAAGTCCTTATCCAAGTCACTGATGGTTTCCTTCTCAATAGTCTGGTTATCTCCGAAAAACTGCCTCAACTGACGACGGTTTGCAATGAGATTGCGGACACGCGACAAGAGCAACTGCGAATTGAACGGCTTGGAAATATAAGAATCGGCACCGCCATCATAGCCTTGGATACGCTGCTCGTCCAGCGAGCAGGCCGTCAGCAGAATCACCGGGATATGGCATGTCTGCAACTCTCCCTTCAAGCGGCGGCAACATTCCACACCATCCATACCAGGCATCATTACATCCGAGACAATCACATCCGGCACATACCTCATGGCCAGCCGGATACCCTCTGACCCGTCCGCTGCATCCAGTACGCGGAATTCGTTCGACAACAGCGACTTCACATAGCTGCGTATATCCGAATTATCGTCAATTACCAGCACAGTAGGACAATCGGCCTCAACCACCTCTTCGCCTGCCTTCACTTCCATATCTATCAGGGTAGACGACACTTCCTCCCCTTCGACAGGCAGCGTCACTATAGTGGGGCGATACTGCGAAACATCCTGCTGTGGGAAAGTAACGGTGAAAGTAGTGCCTTTCTCGTCGCTGCGTGCCGTGATGTTGCCGCCATGCATCTCCACAAAGGCACGTACCAGCGCCAGTCCGATACCGGTACCGGCCTGATGCCCGTTTACTTGATAGAAACGCTCGAAGATGGCTTCCACATCGGTTGTAGAAATGTAACTGCCGGAATTGAAGACGGACAGAGTATAGTTCTGTTCCGCCTTTAACAAGCGTAGGGCGATTTTCCCGTTCTCCGGCGTATACTTCACGGCATTGGAGAAGAGATTGAAGTAAATGCGCTCCATCTTCTCCGCATCCGCCATCATCCGGAAGTCCGCATCGGGAGATGCCTCAAAGCTGAAAGCAATATGTTTCTTCAGCAACGCCATGCGGAAAGAATCGTTCCAGCCCCGGAAGCTGTCGAGCAAATCAAAAGGTTCGAGATGAAGCTCCATGCGCCCGTTCTCCACCTTCCGGAAATCAAGTATCTGGTTAACCAGGCGAAGCAGGATATGCACATTCTTTTTCATCAGTTCGAGGAGCTGGCGCGGCTGTCCGTCGATAGTGCGGTTTGCAAGAAGCTGCTCTATGGGATCGGCTATCAGCGTCAGCGGAGTACGGAAATCGTGCGAAATATTCGTGAAGAACACCAACTTGGCATGCGTAGCCTCCTCCAATTCATGAGAAAGCTGTTCCAACTGCGACTTCTGCACTTCCAGCTGTTCCTTCTGCTGTATCAACTGTGTTTTCTGTTCCTCCAGTTTCTTTTTCTGCATGGACAGCTCACGGTTCAACCGATTCTTGGCACGCAAGGAGAGGTAGACAGCCACCAACAAGCCGACCAGCAACAACAAGGCAGACAGACTGCCGTACAAGACAACCTGCTGTGTGGCATAGCGGACCAAATACTGGTTTATCTTTCCGTTCAGGGTTTCTATCTTTCCATCCAGGGTGCCGATGTGGGCGGTCTGCATCTTCATGATGAGAGCATTGTCGCGATTGACGACGGAAGTACCCAGGATAGTTTCACGGGGAAAATCACGCTTGTTCAGGATATCCATGGCAATCTGCATCACACGGTCGCCACCGGTAGGATATATAAACGTGGCATCCAGTTCGCCGGCAAGCACTTTCTCCACTCCGTAGTCTTTGCCGGGCAGGGCGTCTATGCCGATGAACCGCATTTCTTTCTCCCGTCCCTTGCTAGCAACGGCAGCATAGGCCCCTGCCGCCATGCGGTCATTCTGTGCATACACCAGGTCGATATGAGGAAAACGGTCTAGCAGAATATCCATTTTTTCTTCGGCCTTAAGTTGCAGCCAGGCACCGTCTTCAACGGCCAGCAGCCGGATACCGGGATAAGCGGATAGAGCCTTCACAAATCCTTGATGACGGTCTACGGCGGGTGTGGAGCCCACCAAACCGGAAATTTCAACCACATCTCCCTGCCCGTGCAACACATTGGCCACATACTCTCCCACAGCTTTCCCTATCTCGTAGTTGTCTGCACCGACGTAGGCCGTGTATTTATCCGAAAGGATTTTACGATCTATCACAATCACCGGAATGCCCCGGTTGTATGCCTCTTCCACCACCGGAGTGATCGGAGCGGCTTCATTAGGGGCCACAATCAGCAGGTCCACCCCTTCGGCTATCAGTTCACGAATGTCTTCTGCCTGACGGTCGTTGTCGTCGACGGCCGTACGGATGTCCACCTCCACATCTTCGTAGAAATGGGCTTCACGGAGTATCTCGCTGTTCATCCGGCGGCGCCATTCATCCTCGCTACATTGGGAAACGCCGATACGGAAACGTGCCTCACGCCGGGAGCAGGCCACCGCCACTCCCCAGAACACAAGCAAAAAGAATAAAATCCGAAGGTTATGTTGTCTCATCATTTTACTTTTGATTTAAGATATTGTTTCGTTTTTCTTTTATATTCTCCACCATTGCTCCCAATCCACACAACAACAGACACTCCCGAAAAACCGGAGCAAGGCCAAGCCGATAACCGCAGTTGAGCAAATCTAAATAAAATCTTCCAAAAAGACGAATAAAATGGGAAAAAGTTGCCTCAACTGCACTGTTGCCCCAATGGCAATGCAAACGCTTCCCGGCCCATGGCATCAATGTATAATGAATAAAGAGAAACTCTTTTTCTCTCTAAAAGCTTTTCTAAACCGATGCAAATATATACCTTTGTATCACCATCGAAAAATTCAATGGTAACAAAACATTATTAATTTCAAACATAATCAATATGGGAATATTTGACAAAATTTTCAAAGCTGTGCCAGAAGAAGAGAAGCTGACCCAGCAAGAAGCATTTGCCGGAATTGCTCTTGCAATGGCTGGTGCAGATGGAAGTATTGCAGAATCCGAATGGGCAGGAATCGTTAACTACATCCGTCGATTGAGAATATACGACAACTTCTCCAATCCGGCTTTCGACAAGCTGTTCGACAAGTTATTCAGAATCCTCAGGAACCAAGGTCCCGGTGCATTGGTCAACGCTTCCGTTGAAGGTCTTTCCGAAGATTTGAGGCTTACAGCTTTTGCATGCGCGGTAGATATTGCATTGGCAGACGGCGTGCTGGAAGAAGAAGAAAAGGAACTGATTAACCAGATGGCAGAATCTCTCGAAATCCCCGAACAGACTGCCATATCCATCATCGAGGTAATGATTATCAAGAACAAAGCCTAAACAACCTGAACCCGATATAAGACTTTGTTTTTAATGGTATAGAAACCAAACGTGATTAAACAATGCTATCTCGATTTCCCTTCCCCACTGGAGGAGAGAAATCGAGATAATACTTTTAACTCATAACACTTCTGAAAAAACTTATAACTGATAGGAAACGAGCAAAGTCTTTTATCACCTTATCACCCCAATCGTTCTCTGAACGCTTCGGGCAACTCCGGCATGGCACCGCTTTGCGTGCAAACGTATGCAGAGACTTCCACCGCCAGTTTATGGGCATCGGGTACCTGCTTTCCGCTGAGAATGGCAGCCGTGAAAGCTGCCGTGAACGAATCGCCCGCCCCCACGGTATCAGCCACCGGCACTTTCGGAGTCTCCTGGAAGGATACCACTCCCGGAGTAAACACATAACTGCCGTTCGTTCCGCAAGTCAGGATAAGCATTTTCAAATTATATTTGGCCAGCAGAATCCAGCATTTGTCCTGCAAGTCGATGCCCGGATAGCCGAAGATACGGCTGATGGTCACCAGTTCCTCATCGTTTATCTTGAGGATGTTGCAGCGGCGCATGGATTCGCAAAGTATCTCCTTAGTATAGAAACCCTGGCGGAGGTTGATGTCGAATATCTTCAACTGCTCGTCCATATCAGGCATCGCATCAAGAAAACGGTTGATAGTGGCGCGGCTAGTTTCACTGCGTTGCGCCAAAGAACCGAAACACACGGCACGGGTATTCAGTGCCAGATGTCTCAATTCATCCGTAAACGGGATATTATCCCAAGCGACCCCTTCCTTTATTTCATAGCAAGGAACCCCTACGGCATCAAGAGTCACCTGTACGGTTCCGGTCGGATAAGGCACACGCTCTATCTGAGTTCGCAAGCCTTTCCGGGCAAAGACATCCAGAATCTCGTTTCCGTCGGCATCGGCACCTACGGCACTGACCACGCAACTGTCGAACCCAAACTGCGATGCATGGTAAGCAAAGTTTGCCGGAGCACCGCCTATCTTCTTCCCTTCGGGGAGGCAATCCCATAAAGCCTCACCCATTCCTACAATTACCTTATTCATGATATTATTTAGTTTATTGAATCATATGTTTTCATTCGTAGCGGCCTATTGTTCCACCCGACAAGAAGCAGTAAAAAAGTTGCCAAGTATAGGACAAAAAGTAGCCAACTACCTATTAAAAAGTTTCTAAGAACCAAGGATTATCTCTATCCCAAGGCTTGGGATAGACATCCGCAGGCTGGGGACAGATATCCGCAGCTTTGGGACATGCGTCCCCATCCTGCGAACAAACATTACCGCTTCATACGCAGCATATAGAAGAACAGATAGACTACCCCTACCGTCATCACAGCCACGGCACCGCTTTGTCCTACAGCATCACTTGCCAAGCCCATTGCTATCGGAAATACCGTACCGCCGAAGAGCCCCATAATCATCAAGCCGGAAACCTCGTTCTTCTTTTGTGGCATAGCAAGCAACGCCTGGGAGAAAATAACCGGAAAGATGTTCGAATTGCCGAAACCGATGAGGGCAATGCAAATATATATCATCGTCTTTTCATGGAATACGAACAACCCTACCATCGCCACTAACATACATAACACGCTGATGCCGAAGAAGGTTCGGGGAGCCATCTTTTGAAGGATGAAGGTTCCGAGAAAGCAACCCGCCGTGCGGAAGATGAAGTAAAGGCTGGTGGCAAAGCCGGCATCGGCCAGCGTCATGCCCAGGCGCTCCATCAGAATCTTGGGCGCCGTGGTATTCGTACCTACGTCAATGCCTACATGGCACATGATGCCCAAGAAGCAGAGAAAGATAAACGGCTTGCCCAGCAGGGCGAGGCACTCCCCGAAGGTGGAAGGGCGCCCCTCTTCCTTTTCTTCGCGGATGGAAGTACCGCTCAGCCAAAGAATGGCAATCACCGCAATGACCATATAGACCGGGAACAGCACCCTCCAGCCCATGCCCAGAGACGGAATGAGCTGCGTAGCTCCCCACATGGCAATGTATGGAGCCAGAAACGAAGCAATGGCTTTTACAAACTGTCCGAAAGTGAGCGAACTTGCCAGCCGCTCGCCGCTTACGATGTTGGAAAGCAGCGGGTTGAGCGACGTTTGCATCAGCGCATTACCGATGCCCAGCAATGAGAACGAGAGCAGCATCAGCACGTAGCCGTCTCCGAAAACCGGGAGAAGCAAAGAGGCAAACGTGATGACAAGGCTGAGAAGCACCGTCTTCTTGCGTCCGATGCGGTTCATCAGCATACCCGTAGGTACGGAGAAGATGAGAAACCAGAAGAACACCAGAGACGGGAATATATTGGCTTGCGAGTCGGTCAGGTTCAAGTCGGCCTTCACGTAGTTGGAAGCGATGCCTACCAAGTCTACAAAGCCCATGGCGAAGAAGCAAAGCATGACCGGAAAGAGCTTTGCCAAGGAAGCGGAAGATGTAGCAGATTGTTTCATTTTACAATGTTCTTTTTAATGGTCAAATTATTTTCTACCTCCAGCGGATAGACGGTCAGGTTTCCTACCCGGCAACGGCCTTTGTCGGTCGATATGGAAAGAGTGGTGTAGGGTTCCGTAGGGAAAACCAAGTTTGTCATGACGAAACGCCCCTCTCCGTCGAAAGCCTCGATGCTGCAACGATCTATGAACAAACGCAGATGTTGTTTTCTGCCCTGAGGGGCCGGAGCCAGCGTGATGGCAGGAAAATCCTTGCTGAAGTCCGTCAGACCGCTTCGGGTGCGATCCATGCCGAAACTGTTGTCTGTCAGATTATAGGTCAGGACGGTCTGTTCCCCTTTAGGATTACTCAAGGTAATGTTTACCTTTCCGGCAGTGCGGGCGTCCAATTCCAGATTCACCTCACAGATTCCGTTATTGGCAACAGGCAGTTTCTTTGCCACACCGTTCTTGCCTACAGAGAAAGCACCGTAATCCATCGTTTTCTTGCCCCGCAAAGCCAATGTTTCGGGAGCCGGTACGGTAGTGAGATAATAGTCGCCGTCACCGACTTTGTAAAGACCCAAGTCGCGCGGAAGAGAATTGGCACTGCGATACTGCTTGGTGGGCACGTTGTTGGCGTACTGCCAATTACTCATCCACGCTATCACAGTATGTCTGTCATCAGGAGCATTGCTCCACGACACAGTGGCATAATGGTCCTTTCCGTAGTCCATCCACTTGGTGACTTCGGGCTTGGTGTCGCAAGTAAAAGTCTTGCCGTCGAAATCACCTACAAAGTACTGTGCCGCACTGCCGCCGAAGGGGCCTCCGGGATTGATGTTGCAGATAAGCACCCACTTCTTCTCGTCGGTACCCCGAACGGGCAACTGCATCAAGTCCGGGCATTCCCATACTCCCTCCTGACATCCGTAACCACGACCGAAGCTGCTCTCCTTTTTCCAGTTCTTCAAGTCGGGAGAAGAGTATATCCACATCTCCCTCTCCAGCGCGGCGGCAAGGACAAGAATCCATCTGCCGCTTTCGGCATGCCAGAACATATTCGGGTCGCGGCACTCCTTGTCCGAGGTGATGATGGGATTGTTTTCGTAGGTCTTGAAAGTCCGTCCGTTGTCCAAGCTATAGGCAAGACTCTGTATCTGGCTGGCACCCGCCGAGGTATAGATAGCGACAACGGCATCCTTGCCGAAACCAGCGGTGTTCTCCTTGTCCACCACACAGCTGCCGCTGAAAATCATTCCCAGCCCGTCGGGCACGAGCACCGGCTCTTCCGCTTTCCAGTTCACCAGGTCGGTGCTGGTGGAGTGTCCCCAACTAAGATTTCCCCACATGGAACCGTAGGGATTGTACTGGAAACAGAGATGATACACCCCATCCTTGTAGAACATCCCGTTGGGATCATTCATCCAGCCATAGCGGGGAGTATGATGAAAAAGCGGGCGGAAAGCTTCGCTGTTAGATGCGTCAAACGTATCGCTCAGGCATATATCGCTCCAGCAGGCATCCTCCATGGCATCGCGTACGTTGGCACGGCTGTTGCCCGTATGCACGTCCAGCGACACCTTGCCGGTTTCATACGGAGCCAGGTCGAAAGGCACCCAGTAATCCACGCGATTCATGGCAAGACGTACCGTCAGCGTACGCTCCACCTTATTATTTACCAGTACATGAATGGTTGCCTCCGAAGCAGCCTCTTCAACGGGCAACAACAGATACTTCCTGGGAGACACTACTTGTATCAGACTATGGTTGGCACCCAGATAATGGACCTTCAGTCCCTCTTGATTTTGCGCCGCACAAAGTCCAACGCTCATCCACAGCAGGAAGAGCAATGCGGCCAAATTTCGTTTTACGTTCATAATAGATATTTTATGTTTATTCATGGTTTCATGTTTTTCATCCGTTGCAAAGATACGGCCTTACGCCATTCCCGACTATCTTTTTTGTTTCAAAGCATACTACAAATGTTACATTCAGTCTAAAAATAGCCGTCAAGGCAGACCAGCGTGTCCTTTTCGTTCACAAAGAAAGAGACAATTCCACAACCATCATTGTTGGCAAACCATCTTGGCGAATCGGGAGACACAGAAGAGTGAGGACGATAAGGCTCTTTGTATAAACTGTCTGAATTCATTTGTGCACCGGCAGACAATGTTCCTGCCAATAAAAGCACACCCAATATAGTTGGTATCTTCATTTTCTGCATTTTCATTAAAAGTTCATCTTTACCCTTGCATCTTTCAGTCTCCAAACTTCGGCAGCAACTTCCGTTGTATTTCCATCAGAGAATAGCTCCAATAGCGTACTGTTTTCTTTCAGAGGAAAGATTCTTGTAGTAAACGCATCTTCGTTATTGATAAATCCTTCCACTACAGAACCGTCAATAAACAAACGAATTTCCACCGGCTTGGTTGTGTCCAACCGATACCGGTCCTTGCGGATCTTCAAAGGAATGTGTGCACGCAAGGAAGAATGCGTCTGGTCTACAATAAGTTCCTCCTTTTCCACATCATAATAAATCAGGCTATATTCGCTATTATCCGGATTCTTGCACAATGTAAATCCAAACCGTCTTGCGTCACCGGGATAAAAAGTCGCCTTGACTTCAAGCTGATGTTCCCTTCTGCTCAAAATGCATGGTTTCGCAGCAGTCAATGCCTGTCTGGAATAAACCGTCGGTTGTTCACGCAATTGTTTCATCACGGGATGGGGTGTCTGGCATAGTTTTCCATCTTTCAGTTGCCATCTTCTGGGCATACTGTAGAGATGCGCCCATCCTTGTTCATAAGTGGCTTCCCCTCCTATTTCATCGGGTATAATGGCAATGGCAGCAACATCCCCTTCCGGAGTCTCCACAACAGAGGGAGACAGCAAGCGGTTGATGACCTCCAGATTTTGAGGAACCGGATTGTCCGGTACAAACTTCTCATTCTTGAAATCTCCTATCCAATATTGGCAACGCGCAGGTATGCCTTTATGAGGAACCCTATTCACCAAAAGAACATACTTGCCGCCCATCTTCTTAAAGACCGGCATTTCCCAGAAAATACCGGAATCATCCACTTCCGGATTTCCCTCAAACAGTAAATGTACAAAATCCCATTTCTTCAGGTCTGCCGATTTATAAAGCAACAAAGCTCCATGGGGTGTATCGGTCTGCTCAATGCCGAAGCCGATAATCATATACCAGACATCACCTTCTTTCCAGACATACTGGTCGCGCATGTCCGTACGGGTATATCCGGCAGGCTTCTCGGCGATAACCGGATTACCCGCATATTTCTCCCATTCTATCAGCGCAGTATCTTTCGGAAAAGCAATACCTACTCCCAGATTGTCTCCACCGGCTGTATATATCAGTTGGGGGATACCGTCATCATTGATGACAGCATATCCGGACCATATTCCATTCTTGTCATAAGCAGCATCAGGAGTCAAAGCCGGCTTTTCCTCCGTCCAATGAAGCATATCGGGACTGCTGAAATGTCCCCAATTTATCTGCCCCAGGAAAATGGCAGAAGCATTCTTCTGATTGAATATATGGTATTTACCTTTATAAAGAAGCAAGCCATGCGTTTCATTAGTCCAGTTGGCAGCCGGCAACAGATGATAGCGGGGGCGGTTGAAGTCCTTCGCAAAACGGATTTCCGGAATAGCCAAAACCGGCGTCTTCTTCAATCCCAAGGCAATCTCGTCTCTCCATGCAGACGAATTATCGGAAAAAGGAGTGAGGCTTATCCCGTCAATCAACCCGTTTATAGCCGTAACATCGTACATCCAAACCTTCTTTTCCCTGAAATCCTTACCTACCCGAAGGGTCATTTCCCCACCCTGTAAGTTCCGAGGCCATACCTCCGCACTCATCCTCTGCCCATTCAGGCAAACCGATTCATTACTTAAGTCAAGGACCACATGCAGCCACTTGAAACGGTCGACTTTTGTCTTTAATGAACAGTAAGAGTATGAGCCATTCTGCCCCATTCCCAACAGCAGCTCACCATAACGGTCTACACATACCGCTACAGATGTTCCTGTCATGTCTCTGATTCCCATAAAGGCAGCAGTATCCGTCGGATAAGATTCCAGAGCAAACCATCCGGACAACGACGAAACATCTCCTTCCGCGGTGGTTTCCATCCAGGTGGAATAGCCGTCTGTACGAAGGGCCTTACCTTCGACTCCGGCAACAAATTCCGGTATTTCCTTTATAGTGTACAAATTCAACAATGACTTGCCGTCACTGGAAAGTAAGGGGTCTTGCCCGTCAAACGACCATGTTTTTTGAGCAAAAGCTGCATTCAAAGAAAGCAATAGACAGCCCAATATAGAATAGGCAAAGTGTTTCATAATAAAAGATTGTTTAAAGAAAGAGGGGGGAAACAAATGTTTCACCTCCCTTACGTTTCTATTTCAAAATACGATTAGTTGAACGGAGCATAACCGGGATTCTGTACATACTTACCTCCCGAGAATCCGTATTGATTGTTCGGAACCGGATAATACTCATCCTTTCCACCCGTAAAGTGCGCATTGGCATAGTAAATGCGATTGTCTGCCTCCGCAGCGATGTACTTGTTCATGGTTGTTTCCACTATGCCCCAACGAACCAGGTCAAAGAAACGTTCACCTTCCAAAGCCTTCTCCAGACGTGTTTCCCAACGGAGGGCCTGACGGGCATAATCCTGATTCCATACATCAGCAGGATAAGGATTGACAAGATAATTGGCCGCATTGTGGGAATGGTCGTTGAAATCCTTTACATAGGCGCTGTTCCGGGCACGATTGCGTATCCGGTTAATCAAATCACGGGCAGTTTCGAGTCCATTGCCTTCATTGAGTTCAATAAGAGCCTCAGCTTTCCAAAGAAGGATATCCGCGTAACGTATAATCTGCCAGTTCAACTGTGAAGCCCCCCAAGGCCAGCCATTAAACATATCACTACTTTCCGGAGAAACCCAAAAGCGCTTCGCACAATTATAGCCGTAAGTTTCCTTATCACGCACCCATCCTTCACACGGTTTGTCCGGGTAAGTTTTCCAAGTTATATTAGGACGGCCCACAACAAAATCAAGACGCGGGTCTACATTGGGAGTTGTGTTTTGCAAAGTATAAACACCATTGTTCAGTACCGCCCAACTATAATCAGGCTTTGACTGATAATTAAAATCGGGCAAACCGTTTGCATCTGTCTGGTAAGCATTAATCAGGTCTTGGCTGGGCAAGAAGAAACCGTCGCCTCCGTAAGGACTGCCTCCGCCCGGAGAATTCAACAGATTGCTCCAATTGATGCGGCCGGCACTTTCGGTACCGTCATTCATGGAATATTGAATGGCAAAAACAGACTCTTTACCGTTTTCATTAGCTACCAAATCCAATCCCTGGAAATCGTCAAGCAAACCGTAACGGTTGCTGGCAGTCACCTGGTCGCAAAGCGAAACGACTTCCCTCAGCAGCTCTTTATTGATGGAAGTTACGGCATGTGTAGTCTCATCTTGCTGATACGCCTGGTACAGCTTGATTTTAGCCGCATAGGCCAGTGCTATGTATTTATGAATACGCCCTACCTCCGGCTGTGATGCAGGAAGCTGTTCGGCAGCATCAAGCATCTCCTTGGCCAGCATACTCAGAATCTCGTCACGGGTAAACTCATTGTTCGGAATATCCGGATATCGGGAAATCTCAACGTTCTCGTCAAAATAAGGTATCTTGTTGAAAAGCCGGCTCAACTCAAAGTAATAATGGGCACGAAGCACTTTCATCTCCGCAATGCGGGATACACGCCCGTTCACCTGCTCGTCTGTTGCAGCATTCAGTACGCGCAATGCAGAGTTACAACGCTGCACACTGCAATATAGATGGTACCACTTGCTGTCCAGAAATCCATTGGTAGCATCCATATCAAATGTCTCCATACGGTGCACTTCATTAAGGTCACCGACACCGCCACCGCCTTTATAGGCATTGTCCGAACGCACCTCACCATAAGTCCAATTGGAAGTAGGATGACACCATACACTCCAGCTCTGTCCCTCGGGACCACCCAAAGCTGCATACGCAGCATTCACCAAAAGGTCGGCACCTTTTGTAGAAGTCATAATATCTTCGTTCAAGCTACCCTGGGGCTTCAAATCCAGAAACCTGTCTTCATTACAGCTTGCAGTCATCAGCGCTACTGCGCCAAGCATATATAAATGTTTCAATTTCATAATAGTATAGTTTTAAAGTTTAAAAACCAAATGATAATCCCAAAGAGAACGTACGAGGCAACGGATAAGGATAGCCCAAACCTTCAGGGTCGGCACCCGTATAACCGGTAATCGTAAACAAATTCTGAGCCTGGAAATAAATGCGCGCATGACGCATCTTCATCTTGTCGAGAACAGCTTTAGGAAGCGTGTAACCCAATGTCAGGCTTTTCAGCCTGATATACGAACCATTTTCAATATAGAACTCGGAAACCTCGTGCTCATTGTTGCTGTTAAGGGTGGTCAAAGCAGGTACACTGCTATTGTAAACACCTGTCTTTTCAAAATTCTCGTAGGCATGCATGGCATCGAGCAGGCGGGTAGAGTGATTACCGGTCCAGCATTGGAACAAATCCGTATAATATTTGGAGTTGTTATAGGCATCACGAATCATACCGTTGAAGAACATGCTGAGGTCAAAGCCTTTCCAAGATGCCCCAAGATTCAGACCTGCAATCACTTTCGGATTGTCAGAACCCAACCATACACGGTCGTTCGTATCAATCGTACCGTTACCGTCAGCATCCACGTATTTGATACGTCCTACTCCGGGAGCACCAAACCGTACATTATATTTGGATTTATACTCATCCACCTCCTGCTGGGTACGGAACACTCCATCTGTCTTGAAGCCCATCCATGAACCGAACGGTTGGCCAACCAAAGTCTTGTCAACACCATTACCGCCACCATAAGTATAGTAAATTTCTTCCGTCAGCTCTGTCACCTCATTTTTGTAGTATGAAAGATTAAATGCTACATTATACTGGAAATCCTTCACCTTATCATTCCAGGTCAATGCCATCTCGAAACCTTTATTGTTCATCGTACCACCATTATACCAGCAGTAACCACCCTCGCCAATGACAGCAATATACGGTTTCTCTACAAGCATATCGCTTGTCTTCTTATCAAAATAATCGAGAGAAGCACTCAGACGTCCGTTCAGGAAAGCGGCGTCCACACCGATATTGAGCTGCCTTGTACTCTCCCACTTCAAATCAGGATTGGTAGACCTCACTTTGTAACCACCGGGAGCCAAAGTTGTTCCATCACCATTCATGTTGTAGCTTGCATCCTTCAGACTAATCAAATATTTTGTGTAGGGAGCTTCATTATCAATAATATCGTTACCGTTGATACCCCATGAAGCACGTAGTTTCAAATCTGCCAACCAATTTCCGGTCGCTTCCATAAACTTCTCACTCGAGATGCGCCAGCCTGCCGACACTGAGGGGAAGTAATCAACATTATTACCCTTTGCCAAGCGGGAAGAAGCATCACGACGCACCGTAACAGAGGCCAGATACCGTCCTTCATAATCATAGTTCACTTTACCGAAGTAAGACACCATGCCATAATTGGAAGCACCGGCACCTACATTCTTACCGGCAGTCACACCGTCGAGATAAATATAATCTTCATCTTCTATAGCCAGTCCCGTACCATAACCGAACATGGATTCCGAATGGTTCTTCTTGGCCTCTGTACCAAGAAGTGCAGTCAGATTGTTCTTTCCAAATGTTTTGCTATAAGTCACGGTATTGGTCCATACCCAATCCAGCCTTTTGTTGGATGATTGAGTCAGCTTATTGACCTCATCGCGTGCCCATGCCGGCTCAAAGGTTTTGTTGGTTTCATCGTAATAGTTCATACCAAAATTGGTTTTCAGTACCAAGTCCTTTATCGGTTCAATTTCAAGGAAGGCATTACCGAAAATACGCCAATAATCATGTTTGTTCCGCTTTTCATTCTCCAACAGACGCGCCATGTTTGGGGCATCACCCAAAACATCATTGATGGCATCGTTATAACCGCCATTCTCATCATAAACCGTCTTGGCAGGATGCTGTTTGATGGCATTCTCATCTACACCGGCCGGACTGAGGGTCTGTGTCCAACGATTGATGGCAACGTTCTCGCCGATACGCAAGCGATTGTCAAGATAATGATAGTTAGAACTGATGCGGGTATTGATACGCTGGAAATTCGTATTCTCTACCAGACCGTCATGGTCGAGATAGTTCAACGCTAACGAGAAGGCACCATTGTCAGAGCCCTTTGAAAGTGTCGCACTATAATTCTGCATCAAGGCAGTGCGATAAACCACATCGCGCCAATCCGTATCAACGGCATGTACTTTAGCTCCATTCAGGCCGATATAGTCTTGAAGTTGGGGAGTTGCACCATTACCATATATTTCGCTGCTTGGCGTAGCTCCATTATTGGCATACTTATAAGCCGACCAATAAACCTGGCCCCACGCATCTGCATTCAACATATCAAAGCCACATTGATAGGTCTGCAAAGTCAACGACATATCAAAATCCACACGGGTCTCCCCTTTCTTGGCACGTTTGGTAGTAATGATAATCACACCATTGGCAGCCTGTGCACCATAAATAGAAGCGGAAGCGGCATCCTTCAATACCTGAATGGATTCTACATCATTGGAAGAAAGGATAGACGAGATGTTCTCACGGGTCATCACACCGTCAATGACATAAAGCGGGGAATTGGCATCATTTCGGAAAGATGACTTACCACGGACCAATGTAGAAGTATTTCCACCGCCCGGTGTGCCGTCAGTCGTAATGTTCATACCGGCAACACGTCCCTGCAAGCTCGACAACACATTTCCCGTAGGAATATCTGCTACATCCTTCATCTTGACCACAGCCACCGAACCAGTCAAACTGGCCTTCTTCTCGGACATATAGCCGGTCACTACTACTTCATCAATCAACTGGGAATCTTCCGTCAACTCAATGCGTAAAGTGGGCCGTGCCTTTACTGTAACGGTTTTATATCCTATATAGGATACAGACAATGTGGCACCGGAAGCTACAGACAGAGTGAAATTTCCGTCAATATCCGTAATTGTTCCATTACTGTTGGAACCTACTTCCATGACAGAAGCACCGATAATGGATTCACCACTCGATTTTTCAACGACAGTACCTTTTACCTGGACTTGCTGGGCAAAGGAATAGATGCCCGCAAAGAGAAGCACAATTAGTGTGCAAAGCCTGAGACTAATGCTTTTCAACATATCTATTAATTTAAAGTTAGTAATAAACCAATTCTGCAATTGAGTTTTGTGTCAGCAAAATTAAGCGAAACCAGGATTTGCACCTATAACAAATGTTACGAAAGGTGGTATTTTTGATACATCCCCTTTCTAAAGGTATTCTACGCGTGTTTTTTGATGAATAAACTTGAATGATTATCCGTAATATTCCCCCATGATACTTTCCACATCACGGCATATCAGTGCTAAAGGGAAACAGGATACGTGTATAAGTCTGCCGGGAAGGCAGTATAGGGAAGATATGATTAAAAGGCTTATAATATAGCATTAAAAGGCTTATAATATGATATTAAAAGCCTTTTAATCATACATCACTATGGGAACGAGGTTGGCAGAGACGGTGAAAGAATAAGGATGAAGCATGCAAATAACCGATTACGGGAAGAACCGTTCCGCACACCGGTATCCTTCTTCATAAAGCTCCCTCAGCTTCTTGATGTCACGTTCGATGCGGTCTACCACTACCGGCTTCTGCGGACGAATAACAACGATCTCTCCGGCGGCTTCCATCCGTTCCACCTGCTCCAGCTGCCGGTTATAGACCATGCTGCGGCGATTGATGGCTTCACGCAATAACGGATATTTCCTATATATAAAAGGTGGAACTTTCGTTCCCTGAATTTCCTTACGGTACCCATGATTGCGCGTCAGCACCACCACATTATTGGTAAATCCATCCTGACGGGCACGCATCAAAGGAATACTGTCCACTATACCTCCGTCCAGCATCGGGATGCCGTCCACGTAGGTAATGGGACAGACAAACGGCAGACTGCTCGAAGCACGCACAATATCAATGACGCGCTCCTTGTTCCGCTTCTCCTCAAAGTAGTTCGCTTCGCCCGTCTCGCAGTTGGTGGTCACCATCACATAGCGTTCGGGGCTATGAAAGTATGCCTCGTAGTCGTAGGGAAGTATGTGTTCCGGAAACTCCCGGAACAACAAGTCGAAATCCATGATATTCCGTTTCTTCAACAGATACTTCAACCCGATGTAATTGTATTTTTCCAGCAAGTCGATATTGCTGTACTTGGCACGCCCGCGCTGACCGGACATATAGGAAAGTCCGTTGCAGGCTCCGGCACTGACGCCGATGGTATAGGGAAAGCGAATGCCACAATCCATAAAGCTGTCGAGCACACCGCAAGTGAAGACGCCGCGCATGCCGCCGCCCTCCAAAACAAGACCGCTACGGTCGTCAATACGTATCATTTTCTCCATAAGTGTCGGAATTAACGCTCCAAAGATAGCTTTTGTTTACGATATTCTACCTATATTTGCAGCTGCAACTATAAATCTATAACATTTTAATCATGATGAAGAAATCAATACTGATTGCCGCATTGGGTCTGCTGAGCGTAAATGCCTTAGCACAAGACACTCCGAAAGAAGAAGGTTTCGTCTTCACCACCGTGAAGGAAAACCCCATCACATCCATCAAAAACCAGAACCGCGCCGGTACATGCTGGTGCTACTCCGGACTGGCGTTCATCGAATCCGAACTGCTCCGTATGGGCAAGGGCGAGTACGACCTCTCTGAAATGTTCATCGTGCACAACACCTATCTGGACCGTGCCGACAAGGCAGTGCGTACACACGGCGACATCTCCTTCTCACAAGGCGGTTCGTTCTATGACGTTGTATATGGCATGAAAACCTTCGGTCTGGTTCCCGAAAGCGAAATGCGTCCGGGCGTGATGTATGGCGACACGCTGAGCAACCACAACGAACTGACAGCCGTATCCAACGCTGTAGTGGCTGCCATTGCCAAAGGAAACCACCGCAGCCTGCAAGCCGACAAAAACAAGACTCCGCTCTGGAAGAAAGCCATTGCTTCCATCCACGACATCTATCTGGGCGAACGTCCCGAAAAGTTCACTTACAACGGCAAGGAATACACCCCGAAGTCTTTCTATGAATCTACCGGGCTGAATGCCGATGACTACATCTCACTGACTTCCTACACGCATCATCCGTTCTACCAGTCGTTCATCCTCGAGATTCAGGACAACTGGCGCTGGGCTTCTTCCTACAACCTGCCCATCGACGAACTGATGCAGGTGTTCGACAATGCCATCAACAAGGGCTACACCATTGCCTGGGGCAGCGACGTAAGCGAACAGGGCTTCACACGCGACGGTATCGCCGTACTGCCCGATGCCGAAAAGGCGCAGGAACTGAGCGGTTCGGACATGGCACACTGGCTGAAGATGAAACCCGAAGAGAAGAAACTCAACACCAAGCCTCAGCCGCAGAAGTGGTGTACACAAGAGGAACGCCAACTGGCCTACGACAACTGGGAAACTACCGACGACCACGGTATGCAGATTTACGGTATCGCCAAAGACCAGACAGGCAACGAATACTATATGGTGAAGAATTCCTGGGGCAAGGCAGGCAAATATGACGGCAAATGGTATGCTTCCAAAGCATTCGTACGCTATAAAACAATGAACATCATTGTGCACAAGGATGCACTGCCCAAGGATATTGCAAAGAAACTGGGAATCAAATAAGAAAAGGGCATTCTACAAAAAAGAGCACTTAAAAACAGAAAGGGAAGCATGTCGAAAAACCGGCATGCTTCCTTTTTTTCAGATTATTTCCTTACATTTGCCGCCTAAACTGACTATAACTATTATGAAACAGCTCCTCTATCTGCCCCTCTTCCTTCTCTTCTGCCTCCTTGCAGCAAGATGTACCGACGAAACTGCCACGCGCCGCCTCGCCATGCTCGATGCAGCCGAACGCCTGCTGCCGACCGATGCCGACAGTGCCTCCCTGCTGCTTGCAGGCATCCCCCACCCCGAAGAACTGGGCAACCGCGACTTTGCCAGATATTGCATGCTGTGCGGTCGTTCCACGAACTACACCCATGCAGACACTCTTTCCGTCCACCAATGGAAACGGACACAGAAGTGGATAGACAAGCACGGCTCACCCGAAGAACGGGCACAAGTGGGATTGTTCTTAGGACGTGCATACGCCGAAGACGGAGAGTGGGATTTGGCGATGCAGACGTATGCGGAAGCTTTGCACTATGCCAAGGAATACAAGGTGTATAATGTGGCAGGGTATATATGCACGTATATGGCAGACTTATACAACTTTAAAAACATGCCTGATGAAATAAGAGCGAAATACACAGAGGCTTCTTTTTTGTTTGCTAAAGCAGGAAACCCCAAGAGTCAAGTTTATGCAATGAAGAATTTGGCAATGGAGTTCGCCTTCGTAGATTCGTTTTCGTATGCAAAAAAAATAATGAAAGAAGCAGATTCAATAGCCTCCACACTGCATATCCAAAGAGTAGATTATAATATAGCCAATGCCTACGCTAATATTTATGATATGCAAGAATGTTATGATTTAGCAGAAAAATACTACAAGAAAGCAATATCACTCAATACTCGTCATAGTATGAAAGATTCTATGGGATTGGCTGGCATTTATATTGCTTCAGGAAAGATTAAGCAAGCCAAAGAATTAGTAGACAACATGGCATTACATAGCCCTACTGCGTATGGAGTTAATCTACTATATGGGAATATATATAAACTTACGGGCAATTATGAGAAAGCACTTTATTTCAAGGAATTTTGTTTCGAGATGGTCGATTCTTTGACCAACGCCCAAAGCAAAGCCAAGATTCTTGAAGTAGAGAAAAAATACAATCATCTTAAAATACAGGAAGAAAACGGAAGACTAAAAAATGCCCGACAACGCTCTTTCATTTATCTGATTATTTGTGTCAGCCTATTAATAATAGGAAGCATCGTTTTCTATTTTTATCGCAAGCATGCCAAGATGCAACTACATTGGCAGGAAGAAAAGTTGTATAGCTTAGATAAAGAGCGTTCCGAAATAGCCGCACAATTATCCGAAGCACGCCACTCTTTGGAAACCATACAAGAAGACAGGGGAGAAAACATAAGATTACAACAAAAAATTCTGCTCCTATCAGAAAAATACAAAGAGCTACAAAAACAACGTTTAGAAAGCTCTGCAATATACAAAAAGCTTTCATCCCTATTAGCAAAGCCACAACCCAATAATAACAAACCATTATTGACGGACAAACTTTGGAATACGCTGGTTATTGAATTAAGCAGAATCTATCCGGACTTTCGCTCCTCTCTTTATGAACAATGCCCCAATCTATCCGAAGAAGAATGCCGTTATTGTCACCTCCATGTTTTAGGGTTTGATGGAAACAATGAGGCTGTATTGTTAAACATCAATCCTTCTTCTATATGGATGAAGCGTACCAGAATCAAGCAAAAATTGGGTCGTAATCTCCCCAAAGAACAAACATTGCACAATATTTTGGTTGATACATTTCTAAACTAACTATAATACTTAAAATCAGCTCATTACATTAATAGTTGTATAGGTTATCCGTATAGGATTTAATTCGTAATCATTTGATTTTCAGCACTAGGTTGTATAGTAAGAAATAAAATGAAATTGCTATGTAAAATTTTATTTCCTATAATTTCGTAGCATCATTAACTGAAAACAAATGTATTATGATGAAACTAAAAACTGTATTATTATGTGTATGCTTGGCCGCACCTTTATTGTCTAATGCAAAAAAGACCCTAATTGATTGGACGTATACAACACGCCATACTGACGACCGCAGTTTAGGCCCAGCCATCCCCATCGAAGCCACCTACGATGACGAGCTTCACGAACTCACCTTGATGCTTTTTGATGAAGGCTATTCTATCCTGGTAGAAGTCAAAGATGAAAAAGGCAATGTAATCTACACCGATTATCTTATGATGATTGATGGCAGTAAAGTACAGATTCCTTTAGAAGGACTCGCTATCGGCAAATACACCCTTTCCATTTCAGACGGAGAGGACGATTTTATTGGAGATTTCATTTATTAACCAGTTAGAACTTGTTTAGATTTTATTCAGTATTCTTTTGAGTTTCTTTTTGAGAATATTTTCCTATTCCTATGAGAAACATTGCAAGCTATGTAACGAGTAAAAAAAGAAAACTGACCAAAAAGAAATTTGGAAAGAAGCTGAATGAAAAACAGTATTGTTCAATATATCAATTATTAACCCTTAAAAAACAAACAGATGAAAACATTTTTTACGTATCGAGTATTTGTGACTTCTCTTCTATTTATGTTAGGATTAAGTCTTAATGCCCAAATCAAGTATGACAGCAATAAAAGACTTACAATTGGAAACACTACGCCATACGGAGTATATGGTCAGACTATTGAAGGTTCCGGAATGTATTTCAAATGTAGTGGTGGCAGTAAATTCTTTCAGATTGACGTTTCACCGGCAGCAACCCGTTTGGCAAGTCATTTAGACCAAGTAGTATTTTACAACACTCAGACAGGCAAGTTCAATAGTATTCAAGTACAAAACGTATACAACTATTCGGACGCCAGAGCCAAAATGAATATTCAACCCTTAGACAACTGCTTAACTAAGTTAATACAATTGAAAACCTACTCATACAAATTCAAGGATGAAAATGAGACGGCAGCAAGGACCTTCGTCAAAGGCGGCAATGCAAACGAATATGGAATGCTCGCCCAAGAGGTGGAAAAAGTATTACCAGAATTAGTCATCACAGATCCTGACGGGAAGAAATTAATAAACTATATAGAGCTTATTCCAATGCTGCTGAACGCCGTGCAAACCCTCTCGCAAGAAGTAGCAACCTTGAAAGCTAAATAATTGTCTATAATATCCATCTATAAATTTTCGGCCTGAAGTCAGAGTTATAACTGATAACAGTGAAAGAATGTCTATCAAATAACCTTTCACCGAAATACAATCTGTTGAACCCATTTAAATTTTTAATCTGATGATTTAGGTAGTATTACCATATATTTTTATAATCCAATTATAGAAAAAACTATCTGCATAATCATCAAAACTAAAAATTAATATCTATGAAGAGATTTACATTATTATATATAATCATGACATTAGGGTGTTATACCCTGATGTCATGCAGTGATTCTGATATTATATCGGACGATGTAGAAAAGCAGACAACACGCTCTATAACAGATGACATAATATATTTCCAGAACAAATCTGTTTCCACAAACGAAACGGTATCCGGTGGAACAATCCAAGTATCCGATGTGACAGTAACAAACAAAGCCAAACTGTCACTCATGGGCACAAAGACTGTAATTATAGACAAAAGTTTTACAGTAGAAGCCGACTCACAACTTGAGATTGACATCATAAAATAGCCTAAACAACTGTATTCCTTCCATCCCCCACAATAAACGAAACTGAACTATGCAACAAAGACAAACAGACCGTTACCTCTATTTCAGAGAGCTTGCCCAGACAAGTCAAAAGTATTATATACCTTATATAAATAAATACAAGAAGATACCCGGAACAAAAGTATTGGAAATAGGATGTGGGGATGGAGGGAATCTCCTGCCTTTTGCCGAGATGGGATGCCGCACTACCGGCGTTGATATTGACAACGGAAGAATAATGGATGCAAAACGCTTCTTTGAGGAACGGCATGTCGACGGGCTTTTCATCGTTTCCGATGTTTTCATGTTGGAAGGAATGGAACGGTCTTTTGATTTGGTAATCTGCCACGACGTGATAGAGCACATAGAGAACAAAACGGCATTCTTAATCAAGTTACAGAGTTTCTTACGGAGCGACGGGTTGCTGTTCATCGCCTTCCCAGCATGGCAAATGCCTTTCGGAGGACACCAACAGATATGCCACAGCAAGATTATTTCTCACCTCCCCTTTATCCACTTACTGCCCAACTCGGCCTATAAAGCCCTATTAACACTGGGAGGCGAAAGTGAACGCTGCATTAGTGAATTACTCTCAATCAAGAAAACGCGAATGCTGATAGAGCCTTTCGAGCAACTCCTTCGTCAAGCAGAATTGAGCATTGTGGACAGAACTCTTTTCTTCATCAACCCCCATTACGAAACAAAATTCGGATTAAAACCACACAAATTGTCCGCTCTCATCGAAAAGATACCGTACATTCGGAATTTCTGTACAACATCTTGCTTCTACCTTCTGAAACAGAAAGAAGTATAAAACTACATCCTGCACCAGAACAATGAAACGATTCTACTATTTTTTTATAATAGATTTGACAAAGGTATAACATAGCATCCATATTGCCCGATTTCCACAATGAAGACATTTACGAAGCCATTGATCATTATAAAGAGAAAAGACAGTCCTACTGTGTCATTGAAACAGCTTCTCCATACTCTCCATTTTGTTTCGGGAACGGCGTTATGGAATTCACACAAATCAACAATCCCAATGAGGCCTACATGGGCAAATTTGGATTTACATTCACCCCAACCTCCGAACCGCAACGCGACGATGAAAAAGAGATGCACTTGCAAGGAGAATTTCTCATTACAAATATGGATAGGGTTTCTATTTATAATAGTCCGTTAAAAATTCACCATATCGGCTAAGCGGCTTCTGCCACTATGCCAAAGAGTTCTTTGATAAGTTTAG